>NZ_JBQHXU010000007.1:0-252483 GCF_052063305.1 Gracilibacillus sp. HCP3S3_G5_2
CAACCATGAACGATCAAAGAAAAAATTAGCTGGATTGAGTCCAGTTGAATACCGAACTCAATCCAGCCAATCAGCTTCATAATAAAACTCTAACTTTTAGGGGTAACCACCTCAGGTTTGGGCTATTTTTAATCTAACTATCAATCAAGCAAAAGCTGGTATGCTTTACGCTCACCGTGTTCAATCGGAAAATAGATCATTCCACTATAATTAAATCCTGCATTCACAATCACTTTTTGCATAATCTCATTTTTTGGATATGTATCAACGCGTACATCTTTAAATTCCTTTTGACGGGAAAGTACAATTAAATCATGTAATAATATTTTAGATAACCCTTTTCCACGAACATGTAAATCTACCGCAATTCTATGGATAACGATGTAAGAATCTTCTTGTTCTTCCCATGATCCTTCTGTTATATTTTCATAAGGCGCTTCTGGTCCAGGGACTAACGCGCCATAACCTGCTACCTTGTTATTGTAGATTAAGACATGTGCATATCCTTTTTCGATATCCAGTTTAACTAATTCAAGTGTCGGGCCTTCACCATTTTGCCATTGTGGTAGCCCTTGCTCCTTTAAATAGGCAATTCCATCATTTAAAATCGACATGATTGCTTCTGCGTCATGTATTGTTGCTTTTCTTGTATAGACGAACATCGTTTAATCCTCCAATTTTTTAAAATGTGTTTTCTTATTATTACCGAGTTTACAGCGTTTTAACAAGCAAAACGCATTTCCTAAACAAGGATAGCAAGTGGTTTTAAATTGTGTGCTTCGTTTAATTCAACTGTTTCTTTATACCGATTAAAGCTAAAAGAATAATAGTTTTTATCAAAAGATGACCAACTTCCTAACGACTCCCAAACAAAATGACTAATATTGCATAAATCATAATCATTACTATTTACGTTTTGGTTTCAATGGGTTATAATATCATATAATCGTAATGATTACGATTTGTGAAGTTTTTGGATAGTTAAATTGATTCTTAATAGAAAGGAGAACGCTACTAATGTTGGTAGGTTTAAAACTGCTTTTATAACTTAAATCTATTGATCGAGAAGATAAATAAATGCTGCTATTTAAAACGTAATCATTATTATTTGAAAAATAAATATATATATAGGAGAGAAAAGAAAAATGAAGAGACTACTTATTAGTTTATCAAGCTTATTGCTACTAAGCTTCTACTTAACAGCATGTCAAGGTACAGAAGATGAGCAAGTGGACGGAACAGTAGAAGAATCAGAGGTACATACCGATGAGGAACATGATCATCATGAAGACGAAGGACAAGAGATAGAAGCACCAGAAGGCATTGAAATCGAAGGAGTTGCTGACCACTATCATACAGGAGATACGATTGAGTTAACTGCTGTATTAGATGAAGAAGCAGCGTTTGACCATTGGCACTGGTATAGTAGAGAAAGTAAAGATGATGAATGGGAAGTTGTTTCAGGTCAAGAGTCGGAAACATTTACAGGTGAAGCAACTGTTGATGGTGTAGAAATTAAAGCTGTTTTATTCGATAATGATCACGAGCCTTACGTTCAATCGGCATCTGTTGTTGTGGTAATTGACGATCATCACGGACATGATGAAGAAAGCCAACAAATATATAATGGCTATTTTGAAGATAGTCAAGTGGAAGATCGTGAGTTGTCAGATTGGGAAGGAGATTGGCAATCGGTTTATCCTTATCTTTTATCTGGGGATTTAGACGAAGTGTTTGAACATAAAGCAGAAAATGGAGATATGACAGAAGAAGAGTACAAGGAGTATTATACGATAGGATATGAAACAGATGTTGACCGCATCATCATTGAGGACAATGTTGTAACCTTCTTTGAAAATGAAAACGAGTATTCAGGAGAGTATGTATCAGATGGTTACGAGATTCTCACCTATGAAGCAGGTAATAGAGGTGTACGTTTTATCTTTGAATTAGTAGATGGAGCTGATGAAATGCCTCCATACATTCAATTTAGTGATCATCATATTTTCCCAGTTGATTCACACCATTATCATTTATATTGGGGAGATGATCGAGAAGAGCTTCTAGAGGAAGTTACTAATTGGCCAACGTATTACCCTTCTGAGTTAGATAAAGATGGTATAGTGAATGACATGCTAGCACATTAATTTAGGTAAAGCCACTTTAACTTTCAAGAAAATCTGATAAGCTAAGTGGGGATAGCTGCCGCAACATTGCGATAAGCGTTTTGTTCACCTTCAACGGGGGACAACAACTCCATTAGGGGAACTCGCTTTATTGTCTGTTATAACAAATTGGTTACTAGTTTATATCTTACTTAAGTTTTATTATGGAGAAAGCAATAGATTAATAGTTTTTTTTAGGCTCTAAATCGTAATCATTACGTATTTGTGATGTAAGGAGAATGAATAGTGAAAAGAAATTGGTTAGTTACTTTTTTATTTAGTTTAGTTGTAGGTGGTACTCTGTTGGGATGTACGCAAAATGAGGATGAAAGCACAGAAAACGAAAAATTATCCGTTATAACATCGTTTTATCCTATGTATGAATTTACACAACAAGTTGCAGGGGATCGAGCAGAGGTATCATTAATGGTCACTGGAGAAGATGCACACCACTATGAACCAAGTGCGCAAGATGTTGCAGGTGTTAATGAAGCAGATGTATTTGTGTATAGTAGTGAAGAAATGGAACATTGGGTGGAAAGCTTATTGAATACAGTAGAGAATGATGGTCTTATAATAGCTCGTACAGCAGATGGTGTTGATTTCGTTGATACAGATCACCATCATGATGATCGACATGGAGAAGAAGAAAGTTTATTCATTAACGGTGTTGCTGATCATTATCATACTGGTGACGTGATTGAATTAACAGCGGAATTAGCTGAAGATGTGGATTATGATCACTGGCATTGGTATACAAGAGAAAGTGTTGATGATGAATGGGAAACTGTTCCGAATCAGGGAGGACCAGAATTCCAATATGAGGCATCAGATGAAAGCTTTGAAGTGAGGGCAATGCTTTTCGATAATGATCACAATGAATATGCTGAGTCAACAGTAGAAATTGTTGTGGATAATCATGGACATGATCACGGTCATGGAGAAGAAGGCGATCACGACCACGCTCATGGTCATGAGGAAGAAGATGATCACGGAGAAGAAGGTAGTCATGAACATGGAAGTGATAATACACTTGAAATCGTTGGATTAGCTGATCACTATCATACAGGAGATATCGTTACACTCGTTGCTGAGCTTGAAGAAGATGTAGATTACGATCACTGGCATTGGTACACACGGGAAAGTGAAAATGAGGAATGGGAAGCTGTATCTGGTCAAGAAACGGATCACTTTGAGTATAAAACAACTGGAGAAAGCTTTGAAGTAAAAGTAGTACTATTTGATGCCGATCATAATACGTATGCGGAATCAGATTCAGTATCCGTGTTGATTGATGACCATGAATCACACGATCCTCATATTTGGTTAGACCCTGTATTAGCCCAAGAGCAAGTGAATGTCATTCGTGATGCACTAATGGAAGCAGATCCAGATGGGCAAGAAATTTATGAAGAAAATGCAGAAGCATTTATTGAAGAACTTCAAGCATTAGATGAGGAATATCAAGCTGCCCTTAAGGATGCAGAAAGTCGTACTTTTGTAGTACAACACCAAGCATTTGGGTACCTTGCACAACGTTATCATTTAGAGCAAATCGCTATTGGAGGTTTATCTACAGAAGTAGAACCAAGTCCATCACGTATTGCTGAGATTGGAGATCTGGTGGAAGAATACGATGTACCAGTTATTTATTACCAACAAGGGGCCAATTCAGCAATTGCCGAAACTGTTGCTATTGAGACAGGGACAGAGACAGCTGCTTTGTATGATTTAGAAGTATTGTCAGAGGAAATACAAGCAGAGGATTTAGGCTACGTGGAGGCAATGCGTCAAAACTTGGAATCATTACAGTTAAGTATCAAATAACGAAATGATTACAGAAAGTCATGATATTTATAGGTCTCCTGAAAAGATCAGTGGAAAGAATACAATAAAAGAAAGGTCGCTTAATGGTGCATTATATTGAAGTGAAGAATCTCGCCTTTCAGTATGAGGATGAACCTGTGTTAGAGAATATTTCATTTGAAGTAGATGCAGAAGATTTTGTAATGCTAACTGGAGAAAATGGTGCCGCAAAGACGACCCTATTGCGCAATATTTTGGGCTTACTTAAACCATCGAAAGGAAGTGTCCAAATATCTCCAAAAAATCGCTTTGGTGAAAAATTAGTTGTCGGATATGTTTCACAACAGGTTGCATCCTATAACGCTGGATTTCCAAGTACTGTATTGGAACTTGTGAGATCTGGCCGCTATCAAAGGGGCAAATGGTTTAAAAGATTAGATAAAGAAGACAAGGAGCATGTTCGTCGTTCACTCGAATCAGTAGGGATGTGGAATATGCGCCATAAAAAAATTGGAGAATTATCTGGTGGTCAAAAGCAGCGGATTTCTCTTGCGCGAGTATTTGCAACAGATCCAGATTTGTTCATACTAGATGAGCCTACAACAGGCATGGATGTGAATTCTCGCGAAGAATTTTATAAATTATTGAAGCACAATAGTAGTGAACATGGTAAAGGAATTTTAATGGTTACCCACGATCATGAAGAAATTCGCCATTACGCTGATAAACATATTGAGCTGGTTAGGAAGGAGGATTCTCCTTGGAGATGTTTTTCCATGGATTCATGCAAAGAGCTTTCCAAGCCTCACTCTTAATTTCATTAATTGCACCAATGTAAGGTTTATTTTTGATATTGCGTAGGCAGTCGCTAATGGCGGATACTCTATCACATGTCTCCTTAGCAGGTGTAGCATTAGGTCTGCTAATCGGTGTTAATCCAACATGGACCAATATTTTAGTAGTAGCGCTCATTGCAATATTGCTTGAATATTTGCGTGTAGTGTATCATACGTATTCAGAAATTTCTATTGCGATTTTAATGTCTGTCGGAATGGCCCTAGCACTAGTTCTGATGGGATTAAATGAAGGTGGGGCCACTTTAAGCATGAACCAATTTTTATTTGGTTCCATTGTCACGATTAGTGTGCAGCAAGTTTGGATGTTATTCGTGCTAACCATTATTATTGGTCTCCTATACTTAGTTTTTCGAAAACCTATGTATGTTCTGATATTTGATGAGGAGACAGCCTTTACCGCTGGTTTGCCTATCAAAACGATGTCTATTTTATTTAATGTGTTAACAGGGGTAACCATTGCAGTAATTATGCCGATAGTCGGTGCTTTATTGGTCTCTGCTATTATTGTTTTACCGGCAGCTATCTCGATGCGATTAAGTAAAAGCTTCAATGGTGTTATTCTAATTGGAATAATTATTGCATTAATTGGAATGTTAAGTGGTTTAGTTGCTTCTTATGATTTAGGGACACCTCCTGGAGCTACTATCACTTTAATATTAATAGTGATTTTTGCTGTCATTACACTTATTAAGAGTATATTACGTCAGTTAAAACTGGAGAGACTATTTAATCGAAGCAATCTATCCTAAGTCTGGGTTAAATTATTGAAGCAATAAAGAAGAAATCGCGACATCTTTATAGATGTCGTGATTTTTTCATGAAAAAGAAAATATAAATTGACTGAAAAATAGGAAGGTTTCCCAAGCTTTGAGAAGCGATTATAATAGGTATAGTAACTTAGGGAAACTAAGCATTTTTTATTTTTGAGTGAAAAGTTAAGCATGCACAAAAACCAAAAACGAACAATGGTAACAAATAAATAGAAAATATTCGGATTCAGACTTGACGAAAAGATGATTGCCTAGTAATATATGAGTTGAACTTAATATGAATTATAATCATTCATCGTATAATATTGGGAATATGGCCCAAGAGTTTCTACCAGAGCACCGTAAAATGCTCTGACTACGAGGAGGATGTAGATATTAGATTGATTTATTACTTTACTACACCGAATTGTAAAACACTCTTGGAATTACTAAGAGTGTTTTTTTTTTCGGTCTATAACAAAGGGAGGAAAGAAAAAGTGAGAAAGTATTTTGAATTTGATCGATTGGGGACAAATTATCGTACGGAAACAGTAGCAGGTATTACAACCTTCTTAGCGATGGCCTATATTTTATTTGTTAACCCTGACATGTTAGCTACAGAAGGAACAGGTATGGATAGAAATGCTGTATTTGTTGCCACAGCTTTAGCGGCAGCAATCGGTACTTTACTTATGGGTGTTTTTGCCAAATATCCTATTGCACTTGCCCCAGGGATGGGATTAAATGCATTCTTCACCTATACAGTTGTATTAGGACACGGAATTCCATGGGAAACAGCATTAGCTGGTGTTTTAGTTTCAGGTATTATCTTTATCATTTTAACGCTAACAGGTATTCGTGAGAAAGTAATTAATGCCATTCCTCCAGTATTAAAAATGGCAGTAGGTGCAGGTATTGGTTTATTTATTGCTTTTATTGGCTTTCAAAATGCGGGAATTATCATTGCAGATCCATCCACAATGGTAGCATTAGGTGATCTTACAGCAGGACCAACATTATTGGCAGTGTTTGGTGTTGTAATTACGGTTATTTTACTTGCTATGGGCCTAAAAGGTGGCGTTTTTTATGGAATGATCATCACGGCCATTGTGGGGATGATCTTTAGCCAGGTGCCAACACCAGATGGTATTGTGGCACCAGTTCCAAGTATCGCACCAACATTTGGTGCTGCATTTGCTCACTTAGGGGAAGTATTTACTTTAGAAATGTTAGTGGTTATTTTAACCTTCTTATTTGTAGACTTTTTTGATACGGCGGGTACCTTAGTTGCGGTTGCTTCAAAGGCTGGTTTTATCAAGGATAATAAATTGCCAAGAGCAGGAAAAGCATTATTTTCTGATTCAGCAGCTACGGTAGTGGGAGCCTCACTAGGTACATCAACAACAACTTCTTATGTAGAATCCGCAACTGGTGTTGGTGCAGGTGGACGTTCCGGTTTTGCTTCAGTAGTAACAGCATTATTGTTTGTTTTGGCATTATTCTTTTCACCTTTACTAGGTGTAGTAACTTCATCTGTTACAGCTCCAGCATTAATTATTGTCGGGGTACTAATGGCATCATCTTTAAAGGATATTCCTTGGGATGAATTTGATGTAGCAGTACCAGCATTCTTAACTGTTGTAACAATGCCGTTAGCATATAGTATAGCGACAGGTATTGCAGTAGGGTTTATTTTCTATCCAATCACAATGGTTGCTAAAGGTAAGGTGAAAGAAATCAACCCGATTATGTGGGTCTTATTCGTTATTTTCATCCTCTATCTAGCATTTTTACATTAAAGCAAACAAAGGCTTTGGCAAATTGTCAGAGCCTTTTCTGATTCTTGAAATAAATTACTGGAAATGACCTGAATGCTCTAGTATGCCTATCATTTTCCCCTACCATCAGTACGCTTCTTACATCTCATCTATAGGATAGATATCTATAATGACATAATACATGATAGCCTTACTACACAAGGGTTAGTAGGCTTACATAAACTTTTAATAAACTAATTGGCAGAGGAGCGTACTGAATGTCCGAACATTGCATTTCTGTTCCAATTGTTTATGATTGGATAACGAAAGAGGAAGATATTAAAAAATGCAAATATATTCCTTCTAAAAGTAATGTCAAACAAATTGAAGATTGCATTTGTATTAATTTTCTTGTAGACTGTCAGACTGATACCCCAACTACTATTTGGCAAGCTGTTGGGGAAACAATAAATGCAGCCTCGTTTTCTATCGAACACAAAGGAGGATGTTCTTGTGATTGGCTGCTATTAGCCAATGATGAGGAATTATCGAGCGTTTCGCGGAATAATACGTTTAGTGCAACCGTTGGAGAATTAGAAAGGCTTTCTGTTATTTGTGCTAATGATTGCTCTGATGAGATACATTGTGAAGGAACACTTTATATTGTTGTTCATTATCAGATTTGTACGAACGAAAAATCAGAAAAAAATATTACATGCTTTTTATCGGACAAACATGGAAATCCAATTGATTCAAGTGCTGGAAATGCGTTTATTTGTAAAGAGGTTAGTAAAGATACAGGTAGGATAAGTGAATGGTTTCTATCACCAAATGGAGATAAAATATTTCTACAGAAAGTGACTATATTAATAGAAGGTTATTATAGTGTGAAAATAGCTGATTTATGTGATAATAGCTTTGTACTATGTACTTTCCCCATATCCATATTGAAATCATTCTTCCTTTGTGCACCTGATGGAACACGTGTAGAGTGTGATGTGGCTAACTTTAATTGTAATGCATGTATTAAAGATGGGAAGAATTATAAGCATTGTTTGAAAGTCATGGTAGAGATGGATTTCTGTTTGAATGTTCGGTCCATTTACCGTTCAGTAATCGCTATAAAAGGAAAGTTATGTGAACCAAGAACATTCATAAATGAAAAATTATATAATGGTCATTAAAGGTAAGCAGATTCTAAAAAATAGAATCTGCTTACCTTTTTTATACGAGTGTGTCATCTATTCTTATAATCGTTAAGGAAGCACCTTGACCGGCTTGTAATGTTGCAAGACCTAACAAACCGAATAATTCAAGTGTAACGGTATCCCCTGCGTTTAAATTTGTAATAACTGAGGCGCTTAAACTACTTACTGTAAGAACAGGGTTTCTTGAAGAGCTTGCTAATGGGGTGCCGTTTATTACAAGTCGTGCACCAACTAATAATCCTGCGGTAAAGTTTACATTATATTGGATGAAATATCGACCAGTCTCGGAAACAGTAAAAACTGTATTTGCAGCATTGGCTGTAATACCATTTAAATTCTGAGCATTTGGTAAAGGTACAGAAGTTCCTCCAAGTATAACTGAAATTACTGATTGTGAAGTATTAGCTGCAAAACCTGAAGTCTCAGTTATTACTGGCCCAGGAGGTCCTTCAGGTCCAACAGGTCCTTCGGGTCCAACAGGTCCTTCAGGTCCAACAGGTCCTTCGGGTCCAACAGGTCCTTCAGGTCCAACAGGTCCTTCGGGTCCAACAGGTCCTTCAGGTCCAGCAGGTCCTTCGGGTCCAGCAGGTCCTTCAGGTCCAACAGGTCCTTCGGGTCCAGCAGGTCCTTCGGGTCCAACAGGTCCTTCAGGTCCAACAGGTCCTTCGGGTCCAGCAGGTCCTTCAGGTCCAACAGGTCCAACAGGTCCAACAGGTCCTTCGGGTCCAACAGGTCCTTCGGGTCCAGCAGGTCCTTCGGGTCCAACAGGTCCTTCGGGTCCAGCAGGTCCTTCAGGTCCAGCAGGTCCTTCAGGTCCCACAGGCCCTTCGGGTCCAGCAGGTCCTTCGGGTCCAACAGGTCCTTCGGGTCCAGCAGGTCCTTCAGGTCCAACAGGTCCTTCGGGTCCAGCAGGTCCTTCAGGTCCAACAGGTCCTTCGGGTCCCACAGGTCCTTCAGGTCCAACAGGTCCTTCGGGTCCAGCAGGTCCAGCAGGCCCAGCAGGCCCCTCTGGCCCTCTAGGTCCTCTTGCACATCCTCCGCTACTACTATCATGAAAATTTATACCTGACAATTGCTCATCACCTCTCTAATAGTTTTTACAGACTACTAACCTCTTGGCTAAACAGAAAGAGCATAGCTAATAAATTGGTGTGAAATAAGCTTATAGTTGAACAGTATTAAAAGTCGCACTCTACCTGATAGCGCGGCGTAATACATAGTTGTCCTATTGATATAGCTCCTTCTTCTCCTGCAGGAATGGTAACTTCAATACGTGTGAAATTGATACTCGTGAACGCCACACTGCTTCCTTCATATACTGTAAGCGGACCACCAACTAATTCGCCACCATTGAAAAAACTAAACGTTACAAATTCAAACGCCCCTTCATCATATGCTAAATAACCAGATGCAACTACATTCAAGCCAGATGCAACGTATATATCCTGAGATATACCCTGAGGGGCACTCCATCCAGAACAGATTTGATCCGTGACAAAGTCACAGTCACTCTCATTACGTTGATAGCAATTGCTGCATATTTTCCCCATATAAGCACTACTCACCCTTTCGTCTAAAGTTATTTACACCTGAAGGAAGAAAAAAACAACTGGGATATATATTAGATGTAACTGCTTTTTTCACCATTCTTCTAGTACAGGAATACAATTTTATGCATATATTAGTAGCAAAATTGGATACTAGACTATTATCTTCCAAAGAAATGGATCGAATATTTTCCTCCTATCTCTGTATTCTTAGCATTATATGCGGTAGGATTGAAATGAATATGGTCATTTATAGTGGATAAGCTTCAATTTAGGCAAACTAGTTTTCTAATGTCACTAGCATTCACCTAGATATGAAAAGCATTTGCTTATGGTTAAACTGTTTAGCTATATTGAAATACCTTTGTAAATATAAAACTATCGTGGTATACTTTTAACAAAGTGAACAAATGAAAGAGGTTACATTAATATGCCAATCATCCAGTCTGTCGATAGAGCATTAAAAATTCTTGATTTATTTAATGAACAACAAAGTGAAATGAAAATCACGGAAATCAGTAGAAAATTAGATTTAAACAAAAGTACTACACATTCGTTATTAAAAACACTTAAAGAGCATAACTATATTAAACAAGATACCGACAGTGGCAAGTACAGCTTAGGATTAAAGCTGCTGGAGCGAGGTCAATTTATGTTAAATAGTATGGATATTAGAGAGATTGCTCGAAAATATCTGATTGATCTATCTGCTACTACCGGTCAAACAACGCACTTAGTTATATTAGAGGGTATGTATGGTGTTTATATTGATAAGGTGGAAGGTGCATCGGCCGTTGTTTATTCTCGAATTGGCAAGCGGGTTCCAATTCATAGTAGTGCTGTTGGTAAATCTTTAATGGCATTTAGACAACAAGAAGAAATCGAAGAGTTATTACAAGGTTATCAATTTTTCTCCCAAACAGATAATACCATTACAGATAAACAAGTATACCTAGACGAATTAGCAAAAGTTAGATCACAAGGTTATTCTATTGATAATGAAGAAAATGAACCTGGTATCTACTGTATAGCCGTACCAATATTTGATCATACGAATCAAGTAGTCGCAGCTATTAGTATTTCTACTACGAAGCAAACAATAACATCAGCATTAGAAGCGGAAATCGTCCGTACATTGAAACAAACATGTTCCGAAATTTCTAAAGCATTAGGTAATAGAAAAATTTATCTGTAACAAGATAAATTTTTTAATAACTATATTAGAGAACTATGTTTTATATTATAAAACAAAAGGAGGTTGTGACATTATTTGTTTCTATAAAAAATAGGAGGGGAATAAAATGAAGGTAATCAGATTTAAAAAAGAATCAGGTGCAGATCAATTAGCGGTAGTGACGGATGACAATCAAATCTTTGAGCTCTCTGTAGCTTCCTTTCAGGATTTAATACGGAAAGCTGACAAGCTGAATAAGAGTTGCAGTCAAGTGATCATAGAGGAAATAATAAATAAACAACCAATCACCAAAGATTTATCAGATTTAGAATTATTGGCGCCAGTTGTATCAGATGAAGTTTGGGCTGCAGGTGTTACCTATTTAAAAAGTAAAGAAGCACGAAACCGCGAAGCTAATGTAAAAACTAATTCATTTTACGATAAAGTATACGATGCCGATCGACCTGAAATATTTTTGAAATCAACTGCGAGAAGGTTGATAGGTCCTGATGTGCCTGTTGGAATTAGAACGGATTCCAATTGGCAAATACCAGAGCCTGAATTAGCACTGGTTATAAAAGCTGATGGTGAAATATTAGGATATACAATAGGTAATGATATGAGTAGCCGTGACATAGAGGGAGAAAATCCCCTTTATTTGCCACAGGCGAAAATGTGGAAGCACTCTTGTGCAATCGGTCCGGCAATTTTGTTAGCGGATACAATTGAAGATCCTTACAATCTAGCAATTGAATGTCGTATTGAACGTGATGGTGAATTAGTGTCGAAAGGTAGTGCGAATACATCGATGTTAAAAAGGTCTTATGATGAATTAGTTACCTATTTAATAAAAGACAATGATATTGTAGATGGAACTACTTTACTTACTGGGACATGTATCATTCCAGATGACAGCTTTACCTTACAGGAGGGAGATATCATAGAAATACAAATTGAATCGATTGGTATACTAAGAAACCCAGTTAAATTAACGAGCAATATTAACAAAAAGGAGAGTCTAATATGAGTGGAGAAGCATTCCTAAATTATATCGGAGGAGAATGGCGAGCATCTGTATCAGGTAAGGTATTCGAAAGTTACAATCCAGCGAATAAAAAAGAAGTGGTAGGCTCTGTGCAAGATTCTACAAGGGCTGATCTAGAGGAAGCAGTAGCACAAGCAAAGAGTGCGCAAAGAGCTTGGCGAAAATTATCGGGAGCAGACAGAGGTAATTATTTGTACCAAGCAGCGAGATTATTAGAAGAAAACTTGGAAGACATTGCAACGACCATGACGAAAGAAATGGGGAAATCCTTGCCTGAAGCCAAAGGGGAAACAAGTCGTGGAATTCAAATCCTGAAATACTATGCAGGTGAAGGCATGAGATCAGACGGTGATATGATACCATCTACCGACGCAAGTGCACTAATGTTCAGCAAACGAGTACCGATAGGAGTTGTTGGTGTTATTACACCGTGGAATTTTCCAGTGGCAATACCAATTTGGAAGATGGCTCCAGCGTTAATTTACGGAAATACCGTTGTCCTAAAGCCTGCAACAGAGGGAGCAGTTACAGCGGCTAAGGTTATCGAATGCTTTGAAAAAGCTGGTTTCCCAGCAGGTGTTGTTAATTTTATCACAGGGAGAGGTTCTGTTATCGGTCAAGGCTTGGCTGAGCATGCTGATGTCAATGCAGTGACTTTTACCGGTTCTAATAATGTCGGACAGAATATTGGAAAAATTGTTGCAGCACGTGGAGGCAAATATCAATTAGAAATGGGTGGTAAGAACCCGATTATTATAGCGGAAGACGCGGATATCGAAGCCGCAGTTGATGCAACATTAAGTGGAGGTTTGAAATCTACTGGACAAAAATGTACCTGCAGTAGCCGAGTTATTGTTCAATCCAGTATTTATGAGCAGTTCAAAGACCGTCTCATTGAAAAAGCGAAAGAAATAACGGTAGGGGACGGAATGGATGCTTCCACTTGGATGGGGCCATGTGCAAGTGAAGGGCAATTTAATACTGTTAAGCATTATATTGCAAAGGGAAAAGAAGAAGGAGCAACATTATTATTAGGTGGTAACCAGCTAACTGAAGGGAAATTAAAAGATGGCTACTATATCGAACCAACCATTTTTGATAATGTGACAACTGATATGACCATCGCTCAAGAAGAAATATTTGGACCAGTTCTTGCCTTAATGAAGGTAGATACCGTGGAAGAAGCAATCGAATTAGCGAATGATGTAGATTTCGGGCTTAGTGCGTCTATCTTCACGAAAAATATTGATCATATTCTATCCTTTATCGATGATATCGAAGCTGGGCTGGTTCGTATCAACTCTGAAACAGCAGGTGTAGAACTACAGGCGCCATTCGGAGGAATGAAAGCATCTAGCTCTTACTCGAGAGAACAAGGTCAAGCAGCAAAAGAATTCTTCACGACGATGAAGACGGTGTTTATTAAAGGATAAGTACAAAAGCGGAAGTCAGGGAAAAAGACTTCCGCTATTTAAATGGATAGAAAGAAATACAACTAATAGTTATATATCGTTTATCGTGGTACTAAACCTCTGTAAGCCCCCCTGATCATAGCCCCATATTATCAATGATCTTGGACTATTTTTTCTTTATCATTTGCCTCTAATGCCTTCTCCCCAGCTTCCAACACCTCAATAATACGATCCACATCATACACGCTGCCTTTCCATGTCCCACCGCTCACTTTCTGTAAAGCAGCCCAAAGACGTGTATCATCAGGTAGATCATCTGATGGTTTAATATTTGGATTGACTTGTCTGGAGGCAAGAATTCGAGCACCTTCATCAGGGGTAACCTCTTGCCCTGATTCCCCTAAAAAGTGAAGCGAACCTTCCAGATTTTTAGCATCTATTTTCACTTCTATAAGATCTCCATCTTGAAGTTTGCCAATAGGACCGTCTGCTAATCCTTCTGGCCCAACATGACCAATACATGCACCAGTTGAAACACCTGAAAAGCGTGCATCGGTTATTAAGGTTACATATTTACCATAGGATAGATGCTTTAAAGCAGAGGTAACCTGGTATGTTTCCTCCATTCCAGTCCCCAAAGGACCACAGCCAGTGAGAACCATGATATCACCTTTTTTAATTTGTTTCGTTTTTATTGCTTCAATAGCACTTGCCTCACTGGTAAACACTTTTGCCTCGCTTTTGTGGTAATATACTTGGTTTTCGTCTAACCTTGATGGATCAATAGATGTAGATTTAATAACCGCTCCTTCGGGGGCGATATTACCAGAAGGAAATGTCACCGTAGAGGTTAATCCACGTTGCTCTGCTTTTTCCTTTGACATAATTACTTCATCAGCATCAATTTGATCGGCTTCCATTAATTTTTCTTTCATTTTTTGACGACGTTCTGATTGCTCCCACCAATCCAGATTTTCTTTTAGCGTTTGACCAGTGACAGTCATGACATGTTCGCGTAATAAACCTAAATCACGGAGATGTAGCATAACTTCAGGAACACCCCCTGCCAGAAAAGCACGGATAGTTGGATGTGGTGTCGGGCCATTTGGCAATACACTGACAAGGCGAGGAGTCTCTTTATTGATTCGGTGCCAGTCTTCCAAAGATGGAATGTTACATTTGGCAGCATGAGCAATAGCAGGGATGTGTAATAGTAGATTCGTAGATCCGCCGAATGCTGCATGTACTACCATTGCATTATGGATTGCATCATCTGTCACAATATCTTTCGTAGTTAATCCTTCTTCTTCCATTGTAATAATTGCCCTGGCAGATTGTCGAGCCATCTCCTTCCATACCTTTTGACCAGAAGGGGCTAGTGCAGCGTGTGGCACCGTCATCCCTAATGCTTCGGCAATTACTTGTGCAGTCGCAGCTGTACCAAGGAATTGGCAGCCACCACCAGGAGTCGCACATGCCATGCAGCCTAATTCAGCAGCTTCTTCTAATGACAATTCATCATTGGCATATCTTGCACCGATGGTTTGCACTTTCCCAGCATCTTCACCATATAACGGTGGCAATGTTACACCGCCTGGTATAACCACTGTAGGTAAATCATGCATCGATGCTAATGCAATGATCATGGCTGGCAGTCCTTTATCACAGGTAGCTATTCCGAGCACAGCATCCCGAGTTGGCAAGGATCTGATCAAACGGCGGTATACCATAGCGGCATCATTGCGATAAGGAAAAGAATCAAACATTCCGGTCGTTCCTTGAGATCTTCCGTCACATGGGTCACTAACATATGCTGCAAAAGGGATACCTCCATGATGACTGACTTCATTCGCGGCATTTTTCATTAAGATATCTACTTCCCAGTGTCCAGTATGGTAACCTAAAGCTAGTGGATTACCGTTTTCATCCTTTAAGCCACCTTGTGTGCTTAACAATAATACCTGTTTCCCATCTAGCATATTTGGACTCCAGCCCATTCCAACATTTTGAGAAAGCCCAAATAAATTCCCACTTGGAGATTTTCGAAGCATCTGGTCAGTTAAGGGTAATTTGCCGATCGGGCCCCTAGCAACAGTTTTAATATCATAGATATCTTCAGGGTGATGCATTAAATGATCTAATGTATTCATAAAGAACAACCCTTCCTTTAAAGCGTTTTCAAATACTTAGTATAAGTATAGAAGTATTAACTATCAGTGTCAATAATATAAAAATAAGTTTTATATTATAAAACAAAATGAGTGGTTAAACGTTTACATTTTGTTATTGACATTAAATTACCAGCTAGTTATAATAGCCTTGAATCGCTAAAAAAGTTTTATAATAATGAACACAGTTTTATAATTACACCATAATATATAAATTTAAATGGGCTTGGTGTGATCAATACAAAATTATAAGGGAGGGTGACACATAATTAGTTTTTAAATGTAAGCGGTGACAAAAATGAGAGAGGGGTTGGAATATGTTCAATAAAAAATTGCTTTGGATAATGTTAATATTAATTTTATTGGTTTTCGCTGCTTGTGGCCCAACAGATTCATCTGGCACGAATGACACACCTTCTGATGATACAGGAGGAGATACGAATACAGAAGATAACAGTGAAGAGGCTGAAGGGAATGGCGAACAGGTTACATTAACGTTATGGCATATTGAAACAGGTCCTTCTGAGCAAGCAATAGAATCGGCAGTAGAACGATTTGAGGAGAACAATCCGAATGTTACAGTGGAAGTTTCACAACAAGAAAATGATCCATATAAATCTCAATTAAGTGTCGCGATGGGGGGAGGTAACCCGCCAGATGTATTCCATTCCTGGGGTGGCGGTTGGCTGAAGCAATTCGTGGATTCTGACCAAGTAATGGACATTACTGATTCGGTTGATGCAAGTCTTTACAATGAAGCTGCTTTATCAGTATCTACTTTTGATGAGCAGATATATGGTACGCCAGTAAGTATGGACGTCGTACCGGTTTTCTATAATAAAGACATATTTGAAGAATATGGACTAGAAGAACCGGAAACATATAATGACCTATTAGAAATAATTCAAACATTAACTGATAATGATGTAACTCCTTTTGCGTTGGCGAACCAAACGAAATGGACAGGTTCTTTTTATTTAATGTATTTAGCGGAACGAATTGGTGGTCCAGAGTTATTTAATGAAGCTTTTGAACGTTCTGGCCGTACATTTGATGACGAGGCTTATATAGAAGCAGGTCATAAACTTCAAGAATTAGTGGATATGGGTGCCTTTCCAGAAGGTGTAAATGGAATGAACTATGATACTGGACAATCTCGTCAAATGCTATACACAGAGAGTGCAGCAATGATGACAATGGGAGGATGGTTAGTAAATAACATACGTGATGAGATGCCGGAGTTTGAAGAGAAATTAGGTTTCTTCTTGTTTCCATCAATTGAAGGAGGAGAAGGTGCAAAAAACCATGTAGTAGGTGGAGTTTCTCCAGTATTTTCCGTTGCTCAGCAAACAGAGCATCCGGAATTAGCTGTTGAATTAGTGAATGAACTATCGAGTCTCGAAACTGCTACAGATATGTCCAATAACGCAGGTTCTATCTCAGCGTTGAATGGTGTTGAATATGATGATCCATATATAGAGGAGATGAGTGAAGTACTAGAAACTTCTGAGGCAATGCAAACATATTATGATCAAACATTGCCACCAGAATTAGCACAGGTTCACTTAGATACAACACAAGCTTTGTTTGGATTGTCGATAACTCCAGAAGAAGCAATGGGTGAAGTAGAAGAGACGGCTCAACAGGTATTAGAAGAATAATCATTTTTGAGAACTACATGAAGCGTGTCTTTAATGTAGTTCTCTAATTATTAACCAGGTGGTGATTAGGTGAGTAGCTCACAAGAATTGAGTTTAGATTCCGTAAAGGTACGCAAAAAGAGAAAAAATAAAGATACCTGGGCAATTATTGGGTTCATAGCACCTGCTTTTATTATCTATGGGGTATACGTTGTTTACTCTATCTTTATGACATTCTACTACAGTATGTTTAACTGGACGGGTATCGATGCGAATATGGTTTTTGTAGGATTAGAAAACTATTTCCGTTTGTTTCAGGATGGTGTATTTTGGACATCTATTCAGAATAACTTCTTGCTAGTGATTGCCTCATTAGTAACACAGCTACCTGTAGGTTTAATTATGGCGCTGTTGCTATTCAGTCCAATCAAAGGAATGAGGTTATTCAGATCAGTATATTTCATGCCATTCTTAATGTCCACGGTAGCGATTGGTATACTGTTTATTTTTATTTATGAAGGTAATTATGGTCTGTTGAATGCAATATTAGGTGCGATCGGCTTAGAATCTCTGCAAACTGCTTGGATAGGAAAGGAAAGCACTGCTATTTGGGCGGTTATTGCAACAGTTTGTTGGCAATTTGCACCTTTTTATATGATCCTCTTTCGAGCAACGATTGTCGGAATTCCAGAGGAATTATATGAAGCAGCAGATATTGACGGGGCAAGTGGATGGCAAAGATTTAAAAATATTACCCTCCCCTTATTAATGCCTATTATTATTACTTCTGCGATTCTATCTGTAATAGGCTCCTTAAAATACTTTGACTTGATCTATGTAATGACTGGCGGAGGGCCGAACAACTCTACCGAATTAATGGCTACCTATATGTATAAACAAACGTTTACGAATTTTAACATGGGATATGGTAGCAGCATTTCCTTCTCCATGTTTATAATTGCCTTTATTGTAACGCTCTTCATTTTATTAGGCGACAGATCAAGAAGGGGGAATGAATAATGATTAGAGTGATAAAAGGGATTCCGTTATATTTATTAGCGATCGCCATTCTAATTGTGACTGGTCTTCCTTTTTTGATTATGCTTCTTACATCCTTTAAAGGACAAATGGAGTTTATGACCTCGCCATGGTCTATTCCTGAAAGTTTTTCGTTAGACAATTACCTACTTTTAGTGGAACTTGAGTTTTTTGGATATTTTATGAACAGTCTAATTGTATCGGTTATTTCTGTGATAATTGTTATTATCATCGCAGCAATGGCCAGCTACCCACTAGCAAGGCTGAAATTCCGTTTGAACCGGCCGATCTTTATCTTATTTATGGTCGGGATGATGATACCAATTCATACGACACTTGTTCCGATTTTTATCATAACAAATAAAGCGGGTTTATATGATTCGTTATTTGGTTTGATCGGCCCTTACATTGCATTTGCATTGCCGATTTCTATTGTTATTTTTACACAGTTTATGCGGGATATTCCAAAAGAACTTGAAGAATCTGCTAAGATAGATGGATGCAGTCATTTTAGACTGTTTTGGAGAATTATTTTCCCTTTATTAACACCGGCGGTAGCAACAGTTGCCATTTATAATTTTATTCATATTTGGAATGAATTTATCTTTGCTTTAGTCCTTACAAATTCCACTCAGAATGCTACTCTCCCAATAGGTTTACGAGAGTTTTATGGAGAGTTCTCTGTAAATATACCTGGAATAATGGCAGCCCTTACACTTGGAAGTTTGCCACTATTATTGGTATACTTTATAGCACAGGAGAAAATAGTTACAGGACTTGCTGCAGGTTCTGTGAAAGGTTAGGAGGTAAATATGAAAACGATAACAAATCCAGTGTTACCTGGTTACCATCCGGATCCATCAATTGTAAGGATAGGAGATGATTATTATCTTGCGGTTTCCACCTTTGAATGGTTTCCAGGTGTGCAAATCTATCATTCTAAAGATCTGGTAAACTGGGAGCTGACAGGCTACCCGTTAACGAGATCCTCCCAATTAAATATGATTGGGAATGTAAACTCAGGAGGAGTATGGGCTCCGTGTCTATCCTACTCTGAAGGTGTTTTTTACTTGATTTACACAGATGTAAAAAGTAGACAAGGTGCATTTAAAGATACCCATAATTATTTGGTAACAGCTGACAATATTGAAGGGCCTTGGTCAGACCCTATTTATCTGAACAGTAGTGGGTTTGATCCATCCCTTTTCCATGATGATGATGGCAGGAAATGGCTCGTCAATATGATTTGGGACCATCGAAAAGGAACCAATTCCTTCGCTGGTATTGCTTTGCAAGAATATTCGCTTGCAGAACAAAAATTAGTTGGTCCAATTAAGAATATTTTCAAAGGAACTGAACTAGGATTAACTGAGGCACCTCATTTATATAAGAGAAATGGCTACTATTATTTACTAACAGCTGAAGGTGGGACATGGTATACCCATGCAGCAACTGTAGCACGATCAAGGTCTATTGATGGTCCATATGAGGTGGATCCAACCAATCCAATTCTTACTTCTGATAAGTCAAAAGAGGATCAGCTCCAAAAAGCAGGGCATGGTTGTTTTGTCGAGACACAAAATGGCGAATGGTATATGGCCCATTTATGTGGACGTCCTGTTGTTGAAGACAAGTGTATATTAGGGAGAGAAACAGCTATTCAAAAATGTTATTGGACAGATGATAATTGGATTAGAGTAGTAGATGGCCCCAATCCTAGCCTGGTGGTTGAAGCACCTAATCTTCCAGAATTTAAAGCAGAAAAACTGCCAAACAATGATGATTTTAATCATACGAATTTATTGAAATATTGGAATGCACTTAGACGACCCTTTGATGATGATTGGTTTTCATTAACAGATAGACCAGGTTACTTGCGTTTATATGGCGAAGAGTCAATGAGTTCGTTGCATCGACAAACTATGTTGATGAGAAGATTGGAACATTTTCATGTAGAAGTCGAGACTAAACTAGATTTTAGCCCAGAAAACTTTCAACAAATGGCGGGCTTAATGATTTATTATGACACGCATGATCATGTTTATTTGCGAGTGACAGATCATGAAGAACATGGCAAATGTTTAGGAATAATTGAAACCAAGTATAACAAATACGATGAACTGTTGGAGCAAGAGGTGTCCTTACCTGAAAATACCGAAATATACTTGAAAGCTGTGATTAATCGCCACCTTTTACAATTCTTTTATGCAATAGAGGCAGAAAAGTGGCAAGCAATCGGAGAGCAAGTAGATATCGGGCATTTATCGGATGATGACGCAGAATATATTCGCTTTACTGGAACATTCGTTGGTATGGCGGCACAGGATTTAAGCGGTCAGCGCAAAAATGCTGATTTTGATTATTTTCACTATAAAATATTAGATGATAGGCAATAATGGAGGGATTGTATTGAAGAAAGCACTGATTTTTCAAGGTGGTTGGGAAGGTCACGAACCAGAAGAAGTAGCAGGAATTTTAGGGGGTATTCTTGAGGAAGAAGGATTCGAGGTAAAAATAACCGATACATTAATGACATTACAAGAAGAAGATTTAACACAATATGACTTAATTGTTCCTAACTGGACACAAGGAACGATTGAAAAGGAACAATTGCAACCATTATTAGAAGCAGTTGCTCAAGGAACAGGATTGGCTGGTTTACATGGTGGGATGGGTGACTCATTTCGTTGGGAAGTTGACTATCAATTTATGGTTGGTGGCCAATGGGTAGCGCATCCAGGAAATGATGGGGTTTCCTATAACGTACATATTGTAGACCCGGACCACCCTTTAACAGAAGGTATGGAGGATTTTACTGTCGTATCTGAGCAATATTATATGCATGTGGATCCAGCAGTAAGGGTGCATGCGACAACACGTTTTCCCGTTGCGGAAGGACCATATCAGACGAATGGTGAAGTGGATATGCCAGTAGTTTGGACGAAAAAATGGGGAGAAGGAAAAGTGTATTATTGTGGGTTGGGCCATGTTGCAGAAATCGTTCGAATGCCACAAGTGATGAAGTTGATGAGAAAAGGAATGACTTGGGCAAGCAGATAATTGGGGGGAACAGCATGAAAGTAGGAATTATTGGTTGTGGGAATATCAGTCGTATTTATCTACAAAACGCAGCACGATTCGGTAATTATAATATCGAAGCAGTAGCAGATATCGTCAAGGAAAGAGCGGAAGAGCGTGCGCAGGAATTCAAGGTTCCTAAGGCCTACACTACCGAAGAATTGTTAGCGGATCCAGAGATTGAACTAGTGATTAATTTAACGATTCCAGCTGTACATGCAGAGATTGCCATTCAAGCTTTAGAGAATGGTAAGCATGTTTACGGAGAGAAGCCGTTAGCGGTTAGTCGTGAAGATGGTAAGCGGATGTTGGAAGTAGCAAAAGAAAAAGGCTTATACATTGGAAATGCCCCTGATACATTTTTAGGTGGAGGAATTCAAACCTCAAGAAAACTGATTGATGACGGCTGGATTGGGAGACCAGTTTCCGCTACGGCCTTCATGATGATTCCTGGCCATGAAAGCTGGCATCCGGATGCTACCTTTTATTATCAAGAGGGCGGTGGTCCGATGTTTGATATGGGACCATACTATTTAACAGCACTCATCAATTTGATGGGACCTGTATCACGTGTTACCGGATCAGCGCAAATGACATATAAGGAAAGAATGATTACTAGTGAACCGAATTATGGCAAAAAAATTCAAGTAGAAGTACCGACACAGATTAACAGTGTACTTGATTTCACATCAGGTGCTGTTGCTTCTGTCATTACAAGCTTTGATACATGGCACCATCAGTTACCTACAATCGAAATTTACGGGACAGAAGGCACTATTTCTGTGCCGGATCCGAATACATTCGGTGGACCAGTATTTATAAGAAGAAAAGAGCATAAAGAATGGTCAGAAATACCTCTTACACATGGTTTTAGCGATAATAGCCGTGGATTAGGTGTTGCAGAAATGATTGATGCTATTGAGAATAATCGAACTGCAAGAACAGACGGTCAGCTTGCATACCATGTGTTAGATATTATGCATGGAGTCCATGAAGCATCACGAGACAGTAAACATTATGTGTTAGCTAGCAGTTGTGAGCAGCCCGAACCATTACCAATAGGCATTGATGAAGCATTCTTTAACAATAGGTAAGCATATACATGAAGTGTAAAAACATCATTTTGGGAGTAACGATGTTGTGAATTTCTCTCTTTCCGTGGGCACGATCTCAGCTAACTTGGTAAAGAAAAGTATGTTATCAAGTTAGCTGAAGCAGAGCCGAAGGCATAGAAAACACTGCGAAAGCGATTCTTGCTTGGGTAGATGTTGCACTTATGCATTAGGTGAAAGGGAGTGTTTTTCCGTAACGTCAACATAGCACTTATCAACAATCACAATGGTAGAAAGCCTCACCAAAAGGGAATTGTCGCTATGTCGCAGTATGTTTCTATCCGGCTTTTGTCCGGTTAAAAAATATTAAATGAGGTGAATGGAATGAAATTAGGTGTATTTGCTGTTTTATTTGGGGATAAGTCGTTGGATGAAGCACTTGATACAGTGAAAGAGGCAGGATTGCAAACTGTCGAAATCGGGACAGGAGGTTATCCGGGGAATGCGCACTGTAACCCGGCAGAGCTTTTAGCCGATGAAACAAAATTACAAGCATTCCAACAAGCTTTTACCGATAGGAGCCTCGAAATTAGTGCACTTAGTTGCCATGGTAATCCATTGCATCCAAATAAAGATATTTCCAATCAACACCATCAACAATTTGAAGAGACCGTGTTATTAGCAGAAAAAATGGGTGTTGATACAGTCGTCACATTTGCAGGATGTCCTGGAGAATCTGAATATTCCCAATATCCGGTGTGGGTGACAGCAGCTTGGCCAGACGATCATCCAGAGGTATTGGAATGGCAATGGCAGGAGAAGGTTATTCCTTACTGGAAAGAACAAAATGACTTTGCTGCTGAACATAATGTGCGCATTGCCATTGAACCACATCCAGGCTTCGTAGTGTTCAATAATGAAACCGCTTTGAAGCTCCGTGATGCATGTGGAAAAAATATTGGTGTCAACTTTGACCCAAGTCACTTATATTGGCAGCAAATGGATCCTGTCGTTAGCATTAAAGAACTTGGTAAGCATGATGCGTTGTTCCATTTCCATGCCAAAGATACCGCAATTGATCCACAAAACACGGCAGCTAACGGGGTTTTAGACACCAAGCCATATAGTGATGAATTAAATCGCTCGTGGATTTTCCGTACTGTCGGATATGGTCATAGCGAGGAAGAGTGGAAACGAATTATTAGTGCACTACAACTGATCGGCTACCAAGGGGCGGTTAGTATTGAGCATGAAGACAGCCTTATGTCTGTTGACGAAGGTTTTCAGAAAGCAGTTGAGGTACTAAAGAATGCTTTAATTAAAGAAAAGGTTGGTGAAATGTGGTGGGCATAAACCGAAAAGTCAGAATTGGGATGATTGGTTATCAATTTATGGGGAAAGCACATAGCCATGCCTATCGTGATCTGCCATTTTATTTTGATAACCCACTCGAACCGGAATTAAAGGTGATTGCCGGTAGGAATGAGGAAGCAGTAAAAGAAGCACAGGAAAAAATGGGATGGGAAAGCTATGAAACTGATTGGAAAAAAGTAATAGAAAGAGACGATATTGATGTAATTGATATCGTAACTCCAAACCATACCCATGCAGAAATTGCAATAGCTGCAGCAAAGGCTGGTAAACATATTATTACGGAAAAGCCATTAGCATTAACAGTAGAGGAAGCAAAAGAAATGCTTCAAGCTGTTGAAGAGAATGGTGTGAAACATATGATTTGTCATAATTATCGGTTTGCACCAGCAGTTCAATATGCAAAGCAATTAATCGAGGATGGTAAAATAGGGCGGATTTATCATTATCGAGCAAACTATCTACAAGATTTTATTATGGATCCGAATTTCCCACTAGTATGGAGACTAAAAAAAGAAGTTTCGGGTTCTGGTGCATTAGGAGATATCGGTGCACACAGCATTGATCTTGCCCGTTTTCTAATTGGAGAATTTGCAGAAGTAACAGCTACCATGGAAACATTTATTAAACATCGTCCACTTGGTGAGATGACGGGTGGTTTAAGTGCAAAAGGCGATGCTAGCAAAATGGGAGAAGTAACAGTAGATGATGCTGCCCTATTTATTGCTCGCTTTGAGAATGGCGCATTAGGTACATTTGAAGCAACTCGTTTTGCTGGAGGAAACCGTAACAAAAATAAATTTGAAATTAACGGTGAAAAGGGATCGATACGCTGGGATATGGAAAACATGAACAATTTAGAAGTTTACTTTGCGGATGATGAAGAAGGGGTGCAAGGCTTTAGACTAATCAATTGTACGGAGGAAGTCCACCCATATGCAGGGGCATATTGGCCACCTGGACACATTATTGGATATGAGCATACATTTATTCATTTAATCGATGAATTTTTCCGTGGTATTGCGGAAGATTACCAACCGGCACCCAATTTTGATGACGGAGTGAAAAATCAAATTGTCTTAGAAGCTATAGAGAAATCATCAGAAAGTAAATCCTGGGTAGCCATTAATGAGTGAATTGTGCAATAAGTTATAACATGTCGATAAATTGAATGGAGCAGGAGAGACCAACGTGTTTCTCCTGTATTAACATTGTCTTCGTTTGTCTGTCAATCTTCAAATTCCTCTATGTCGATTACTTGCTTTTTCTTTTTATCATTTACTAGTCGGTGAAGATGAATGGTCATTAATCCTTGTTTTAAGGAAGCTGTGATACGATCTTCCCTCACTGGAAAAGGCAAGTCAATTTTCCTTGAGAACTCTCCATGTAAAATCTCCTGTTTAATAAGTGTACCTGCCTGCTTTACAGGGAAAAGGGTCCCCTTTACTTCCAAAACATTATAATCAACAAATACTTTTACTTGTTTACGATCTTTTATTCCGGGCAAATTAACATAAATGATTAACTCATTGTCCAAATCATACACATTTACCGCTGGAATAGGCGGTTTAATAATATGTTCAAAATCGTTCCAAAAGTTTCCACCAAAAAATTGGTCTAAGTTATTTTTCCAGTCATGCATATGTTGAAATGGATCCAAGACTATCTCTCCCTTTTCTCTTTTAGCTGTGGTAAAATGGTTTCGCTATAATATAAGATATGACTCTGATAAATCATTGTGCATAAGCGGAGGTGTGTCCATAATGCTTGAAAATGCAATCATGATGGTTGTAATTATTATGACTATCAATATTGTCTATGTATCTTTATCTACATTAAGGGTAATTCTTACGTTAAAAGGCAGAAGGTATGTTGCAGGAACGATCGGTACCTTTGAAATAGTTATCTATACACTCGGTCTGGGGCTTGTGTTAGATAACCTCGGTGAGATTCAAAATTTGATTGCTTATGGTCTAGGCTACGGCCTTGGCGTGATCATTGGTTCCAAGATAGAGGAAAAATTAGCACTAGGATATATCACCGTGAATGTCATTTCCTCTGATCCGAATATTAGTTTCACAAAACAATTAAGGGATAAGGGTTACGGAGTGACAAGCTGGTATGCCTATGGAATGGATGGTGACCGATTAGCAATGCAAATCCTGTCACCAAGAAAGTATGAGCTACATTTATACGAAACCATTAAAACTATTGATCCGAAAGCATTTATTATTGCCTATGAACCGAAACAGATATATGGCGGCTTCTGGGTGAAACAAGTAAAGAAAGGAAGGATTCGTAAAAGTGTCCAAAAAGCAGAGGAACAAAAACAGCAGGAAGCCAGTCAAGAAGAAGTTCGAAGTGATGGAGAATGAAACAATAGATGATTGCTTAGCAAGAATAAAACGAGAAGGTTATCAGCCGACCAGACGTGTGGAAGAACCGGTCTTCATTGAAGAGAAAGGGCAGCCGGTTCCTACTGGCAGAAAAATAGTATTTGATGCTAAGTTAGAAAAAAACGAACATTAGAAGTGAGTCCAACTCGCTCTAAAAGGATAATAGGAGCTTGTATGTCCATACTTGGATGGCAAGCTCTTTTTGGTTGGGGAAATTCTGTTGGTAAGATTATGCCTTTTGTTTGCAAGAAAATGGAGTCTGTTGGTGAGATAATACCTCCTGTTCACAAGGTAATCCAAAATATCTCGTGAAGAGTGACCGATATCTCGCAAGCAGCAGAGAAATCGCTTGTTTTCTTATATGGGTTAAAATGAATCCCCTAACCTAAATAAACGGTTCTATGCTTGATTTTTTAAAAATTAAGCTATTTATAAACTGAAAACCGAACGATGAAATAAATCATTTGCTTAATGTTCGATTTTTTGTTGACAGGATTGATATGCTCTTGTTATCATATCAGTGTAGTAAAAAAATCTAACACAATAACTACCTCATATAATTTGGGAATATGGCTCAAAAGTTTCTACCCATCACCATAAATGATGGACTATGAGGGAAGATGGACGATGATTTTACATGAGAAAAATCATCAGGATAGTTATGGAAATCAAACCTATTCATCTTCTCTCCTGATAGAGAAATGAATAGGTTTTTTGTATCCAAATAGTAATGCGTAGAGAGAGGACTGTTCTTCGTTCTAATTGAATAGATACGCTCTGGAAGATATTATGCTTGTCGAAGCCTTTAAAAGTATTAATTAATATCCAAGAAAGCATATGATGAGGAATCATACAGACATTATATAGAGGGAAGTGGATTGAATGGCACTAGTTGGTGTGATTATGGGAAGCATATCAGATTGGGAAACGATGAAGCATACTTGTGAAGCATTAGAAAACTTAAATATCAGTTATGAAAAAGAAGTCATCTCTGCACACAGAACACCGGATGACATGTTTGAATACGCTGAAACAGCAAGGGACAGAGGTTTGAAAGTAATTATTGCAGGAGCAGGTGGCGCAGCCCACTTACCAGGAATGGTTGCTTCTAAAACAACCTTACCAGTGATCGGTGTGCCTGTTAAAACAAGCACACTTAGCGGTGTCGATTCACTCTATTCTATCGTCCAAATGCCTGGGGGTGTACCAGTTGCAACTGTGGCAATTGGTAATGCAGGTGCAAAAAACGCAGGTATTCTCGCAGCACAGATCATTGGCACAAGCGATGCAGAAACAGCAGTACGTTTAGCGGACCATCAACTACAACTAAAAGTAAAAGTAGCAGAAATGAGGGAGAATCTTGCAGACAAATAAATTGTTATTCGGATCTACTATCGGAATCATTGGTGGAGGACAACTAGGCCGAATGATGACAACAGTAGCCAAGCATATGGGATATCGTGTTATTGTGCTTGACCCGACTCCTGATTGTCCGACAGCACAAGTAGCAGACGGGCAAATCGTCGCTGCTTATGATGATTTAGCTGCAGTCCAACAGCTTGCTGACAAATGTGATGTAGTAACATACGAATTTGAGAATGTTGATTTAACTGCAGCACAAATCCTGGAAGAGGCAGGTATTCTCCCACAAGGTGCCAACTCACTAAAGGTTACACAGGATCGAGAATTAGAGAAAAAAGCAATGGTGGATAGTAACCAGCCTGTTGCGGATTTTGCCATTGTTACTACAAAAGAGGAGTTGCAAGTAGCAGCTACAAAAATCGGCTACCCATCTGTCGCTAAAACATGTCGTGGAGGCTATGATGGCAAGGGACAGGTAAAGCTATCAAATGAAGCAGATATCGAAACAGCAACTGAAATGCTTCAGCAAGCAGGTCGTTTAATCGTGGAAAGATGGGTACCTTTTGATAAAGAAATCTCGATTGTTTTCACCAGATCCCAGACAGGGGAAATCACTTACTTTCCAGTAGCAGAAAACATACATCGCGATCATATTTTACATGCTACGATTGCACCGGCACGGGTTTCTGAACAAATTGCTGAGAAAGCACGTCAGGCAGCAAAAGCAATTGCAGAAACCATTGATGTAGTTGGCACATTTGCTATCGAAATGTTCGTCATTGAGGAAGGTATTATGATTAATGAACTGGCACCACGCCCACACAACTCTGGCCACTTTACAATCGAAGCATGTGACGTCTCACAATTTGAACAGCATATAAGGGCTATTTGTGGCTTACCATTAATACCGATTCATGCTCATGGCGGGGCGGTAATGGTTAATTTACTTGGAAAAGACGTAGAACCATTTTTCCGTCAATTAGATAAGAATCCACATGCACATATTCATATGTATGGAAAAATAGAAAATAAGCCATTGCGTAAGATGGGACATGTAACTTTTATTGGGGACGATCCTATTCTCATATATAATGAACTAGTGGAAAAAAAGATAATCGAAAACTAGGAGGAAACATTTTATGATCGAACGTTATACAAGAGAAGAAATGGGAAAGATTTGGACAGATGAGAATCGCTTTAACGCATGGCTTGAAGTGGAGATTTTAGCATGTGAAGCATGGAGTGAATTAGGAATTATTCCTAAAGAAGATGTGAAAAAAATTAGAGAAAATGCATCTTTTCATATCGATCGTATTTTTGAAATTGAAAAAGACACTCGTCATGATGTAGTTGCATTCACTCGTGCAGTTTCCGAAACATTAGGGGATGAGAAGAAGTGGGTACACTACGGCCTAACCTCAACAGATGTGGTGGATACGGCACTCTCTTATTTACTAAAACAAGCAAATCAAATCATTCGTCGTGATATTGTCAACTTCATTGATATTTTAAAAGAAAAAGCAATCGAGCATAAAAATACTGTGATGATGGGTCGTACACACGGTGTTCACGCAGAACCGACAACTTTTGGTTTGAAAATGGCGCTATGGTATGAAGAAATGAAACGTAATCTGGAACGTTTTGATGCAGCAGCAAAAGTAATTGAAACAGGTAAGCTTTCAGGTGCGGTTGGTACTTATGCTAATATCGATCCATTCGTTGAAAAATATGTATGTGAACAATTAGGATTGCAGCCGGCACCAGTTTCGACCCAGACATTACAACGTGATCGTCATGCTCACTATATGTCGACACTAGCATTAATCGCAAGCTCAATTGAAAAATTCGCAACGGAAATCCGTGGTCTTCAAAAAACAGAAACACGTGAAGTAGAAGAATTTTTCGCAAAAGGTCAAAAGGGTTCATCCGCCATGCCCCATAAACGGAACCCGATCGGTTCAGAGAATATGACGGGAATGGCACGTGTTATCCGTGGTTATATGATGACTTCGTATGAAAATGTGTCCCTATGGCATGAACGTGATATTTCTCACTCATCTGCAGAGCGTGTCATTTTACCGGATGCGACGATTGCATTGAATTATATGCTCAACCGATTTGGTAACATCGTGAAGAATTTAACGGTATTCCCGGAAAACATGAAACGTAATATCGATCGTACGTATGGCGTTATTTTCTCACAACGTGTGTTGCTTTCCCTTATTGATCAAGGTATGAGCCGTGAGGAAGCATATGATATCGTTCAGCCAAATGCGATGAAGGCATGGGAGACAGCTACACCATTCCGTCAGCTAATTGAACAAGAAGAACGCATTACCAATACATTATCAAAAGAGCAATTGGATGATTGCTTTGACTATACGTATCATTTAAAGAATGTCGATCAGATTTTCAAAAAAATAGGCCTGGCATAAGGAGAGGGATCCAATGAAAGACAAGCTGTTATATGAAGGGAAAGCAAAGCAAGTATTTACGGTGGTGGATAATCCGAATTTATTAGTCCTTTCTTATAAGAATGATGCAACAGCCTTTAATGGGGAGAAAAAAGCACAATTCCAAGGAAAAGGTCGTTATAATAATTTGATTTCAGCTAAAGTGTTCGAATATCTTCATGACCATGGCATTCATAGCCATTTTAAAGAGGCATTAAATGAGACAGAACAATTAGTAGAAAAAACAACGATTATTCCACTTGAGGTTGTCATTCGTAATGTTGCGGCGGGGAGTATTGTCCGTCGCACTGGAATAGAGGAAAAAACAATCTTTCATCCGCCTTTAGTAGAACTCTTTTATAAAAAAGATGAGCTCGGTGATCCGTTAATCAATGACGATCATGCATTACTTTTAACAGATGTAACCGAAGCAGATTTGGAACAAATTAAAGAAATGGCACTTCAAGTAAATCAACAATTGCAAGCTTTCTTCAAAGAAATTCATTTACAGCTTGTCGACTTCAAATTAGAATTTGGTCGCAATATGAATGGTGAGATTGTGTTATCGGATGAAGTAAGTCCTGATACTTGCAGACTTTGGGATATCGCAACAGGTGAGAAGATGGACAAAGACGTATTCCGAGAAGACTTAGGTGACTTAGTTACTGTATATGACAATATATTATCGAGACTGGAGGCAAAACAATGAAACTAGTAAAAGTACACATTACATTAAAAGAGGGTGTGTTGGACCCTCAAGGAAAAGCAGTTCAAGGTTCATTACATACATTAGGGTATGCTAATGTTCAAGAGGTCCGTGTTGGTAAGTATCTAGAATTAACGGTTAACGCTGATGCGAATATTGAATTAGAAATTGAAGAAATGTGTAACAAACTACTTGCAAATCCAGTTATCGAAAATTATTCGTATACAGTGGAAGAGGGGGTTGTCCAGTGAAATTTGCTGTGATTGTCTTCCCTGGCTCCAACTGTGACCGCGATATGTATTATGCGGCAAAGGATGCACTGGGGGAAGAAGCGGATCTACTTTGGTATCAGGAAGCAAACCTTGAAGGCTATGATGCGATTTTAATCCCTGGTGGCTTCTCCTACGGTGATTATCTTCGTTCCGGCGCAATCGCGTCAACCTCAGATATCGTCGTGCAATTACGTGAACAAGCAGCCAAAGGGATTCCGATTCTTGGAGTCTGTAATGGTTTTCAAATTTTACTAGAATCAGGATTATTGCCAGGTGCAATGCTACGCAATAAAAACTTGAAATTCATGTGTCATTTTGAGAACTTAATCGTGGAAAACAATGACACCCTTTTTACTTCAAAATACGAAAAAGGCGAAGTAATTTCCATTCCAATCGCACACCATGATGGAAACTATTATTGTGACGAGGAGACACTTGCTAGATTAAAAGAAAACAATCAAATCGTCTTTACGTATCAAAATAACCCAAATGGTTCTGTAAGTGACATAGCCGGAATCATTAATGAACAAGGAAATGTGTTAGGCATGATGCCTCACCCAGAACGTGCGGTAGAAGCTATTCTAACTAGTGATGATGGATTGAAACTATTCCAATCAATGCTGGAAAACTGGAGGGAACGTTATGTTGCAGGCGCCTGAGATTACTCCTGAATTGATAGAACAAGATAAGGTCTATCAAGAAATGGGGTTAACAGATAAAGAGTATGACATGATAAAAGATATTATGGGCCGTCGCCCGAATTTTACCGAAATCGGTATTTTCTCGGTAATGTGGTCGGAACATTGTAGCTATAAAACTTCTAAGCCTTTATTAAAGAAATTCCCGACAGAGGGACCTCAAGTAGTGCAAGGTCCAGGAGAAGGTGCTGGTGTTGTAGATATCGGGGATGGCCAGGGGGTCGTATTTAAGGTCGAAAGTCACAATCACCCTTCAGCAGTAGAACCTTATCAAGGAGCTGCAACAGGTGTTGGTGGTATTATCCGTGACGTTTTCTCCATGGGGGCTCGTCCTATCGCATCATTGAACTCATTACGTTTCGGTAATTTAAACACTGGTCGTGTGAAGTACCTTTTTGAAGAGGTTGTACATGGTATTGCTGGCTATGGCAACTGTGTAGGGGTACCAACTGTTGGGGGAGAAGTGCAATTTGATGATTGTTATGAAGGCAACCCACTAGTGAATGCGATGTGTGTAGGGTTAATTGATACGAAAGATATTCAAAAAGGAATCGCAGCTGGCCTTGGCAATACGATTATGTATGTTGGTTCCAAAACAGGCCGTGATGGAATCCATGGTGCAACATTTGCATCAGAGGATTTGTCGGAAGACTCTGAAAGCAAACGCTCCAATGTACAGGTTGGCGATCCTTTTATGGAAAAATTGTTAATCGAAGCATGTTTAGAAGTAATTCATTCTGACGCATTAGTTGGCATTCAAGATATGGGGGCTGCTGGTCTTACCTCATCTGCAAGTGAAATGGCGAGTAAAGCTGGCATGGGAATGGAAATGAACTTAGACTTAATTCCACAGCGTGAAGAAAACATGACTGCTTATGAAATGATGCTGTCAGAATCCCAAGAACGCATGCTTTTATGTGTGAAAAAAGGGCAAGAACAGGAAATCGTCGATATCTTCAAAAAATATGGATTGGAAGCAGTAGCAGTAGGTAGGGTAACAGACGATAAAATGTTCCGTTTATTGCATAAAGGGGAAGTGGTGGCAGACATCCCAGTTGATAATTTGGCAGAGGATGCACCGATTTTCCATAAAGAATCAAAAGTACCTAGCTTTTATGAAGAGTATCAAGCAATGCCTGCCTATCAACCAGAAATTAACGATCATGCAGAAACATTAAAACAATTGCTCCAACAACCAACTATTGCAAGTAAAGAATATGTCTATGATCAATATGACTCAATGGTACAGGCAAATACCGTTTTCTCCCCAGGCTCTGATGCTGCCGTTGTTCGTGTTCGTGGCTATGATAAAGCACTTGCGATGACAACAGACTGTAATTCCCGTTATATCCATTTAGATCCGGAAACAGGCGGTAAAATTGCGGTAGCAGAAGCAGCACGTAATATCGTTGCCTCTGGGGCAAAACCACTTGCACTTACAGATGGCTTGAACTTCGGTAATCCGGATAAACCGGAGAACTTCTGGCAAATGGAAAAAAGCGTAGAAGGAATGAGTACAGCCAGCTTAAAGCTGAACACGCCGGTTATTAGTGGGAATGTTTCTCTTTATAATGAATCGAACGGTCAAGCAATTTTCCCCACACCAGTTGTTGGTATGGTCGGCTTACATGAATCACTAGAACATATTACACCATCCCATTTCCAACATGAAGGTGACTTGATTTATGTGATCGGTGAAACAAAAGCAGAATTCGGCGGTAGTGAATTGCAAAACTTGTTGGAAGGTAAATACTTCGGTAAAGCTCCAGCAATTGATTTAGATGTAGAAGTAAAACGTCAAGATCAATTATTAGCAGCAATTCGGGCTGGTCTTGTAGCTTCTGCTCACGATGTTGCTGAAGGCGGGCTTGGTGTTGCATTGGCAGAGAGCTTATTTAGCAACAAAGATTTAGGCGCAGATGTTCAGTTAGAGGGTGATCTAACTACGGTGCTTTTTAGTGAATCACAATCACGTTTTGTTGTGTCAGTTCCTGAGAAGGATCGTGAGGCATTCGAAGCAAAAGTAGAGGATGCGCAATTAGTAGGAACAGTTATCGCAACTAATAAACTAATTGTCCGTAATGGTGAGAAAGAAGCGATCACAGAAGATGTAACAGCACTACAACAGCTGTGGAAAGGAGCTATCCCGTGCTTGCTGAAATCAAAGGCTTAAACGAAGAATGTGGTGTATTCGCGATCTGGGGACATGAAAAAGCAGCCGAAATGACTTACTATGGTCTGCATGCTCTCCAGCATCGTGGGCAAGAAGGTGCTGGTATTGTCACAACAGATGGAGAAAATTTACATGTCCATAAGGGAGTCGGCTTGATAAATGATGTTTTTTCAGAAGGGGAATTCTCCCGATTACAAGGACATGCGGCAATCGGTCATGTTCGCTATGCAACACAAGGTGGCGGTGGCTTTGAAAACGTCCAGCCACTTGTCTTTCGCTCACAAACAACTAGCATGGCATTGGCGCATAATGGTAACCTCGTCAATGCCCATGCACTGAAGAGCCAACTGGAAGCGCAAGGTAGTATTTTGCAGACGACATCTGACACAGAAGTAATCGCACACTTGGTAAAACGAAGTGGTAATGTACCAATGGAAGAAGCGATCGCTTCCGCCTTAGGGATGATTAAAGGTGCTTATGCATTTTCCATTTTAACAGAGGATCAGCTGTTTATCGGATTGGATCCACGGGGATTACGTCCATTATCAATTGGTCGTCTAGGTGATGCTTATGTTGTTGCGTCAGAAACCTGTGCATTTGATTTAATCGGTGCGACCTATGAACGGGAAGTGAAACCAGGTGAATTAATGGTCATTGATGAGCATGGACTAAGAACCAAACAATTTACCTCTCCAATGCAACGTACGCTCTGTTCGATGGAGTATGTCTACTTTTCTCGCCCGGATAGTGATTTGAACGAAAAAAATGTACACGCAAGTCGTAAAACAATGGGTAAACAATTAGCAACAGAATCTCCCGTAGATGCAGATGTTGTCACAGGTGTACCAGATTCAAGTATATCGGCAGCAATCGGTTTTTCGGAAGCAACAGGGATTCCGTATGAGCTCGGTTTAATTAAAAACCGGTATGTCGGTCGTACTTTTATTCAACCATCACAAGAATTACGCGAACAAGGTGTAAAAATGAAGCTGTCAGCGGTTCGCGGAATTGTGGAAGGTAAGCGTGTTGTCATGGTCGATGATTCGATTGTTCGCGGTACGACAAGCCGTCGAATCGTGCGTTTGTTGAAAGAAGCAGGCGCGACAGAGGTGCATGTCCGAATTGCTTCACCGCCAATTCAAAATCCATGTTATTACGGAATTGATACTTCTACGAAAGGCGAATTAATCGCAGCTAATCATTCGATTGAAGAGATGCGTGAAATTATCGGTGCCGATAGCCTATCCTTTTTATCTACTGAAGGATTAGAAGCGTCTATCGTAGAAGGCCGCGATCGACAGGAGCATGGCGTGTGTCAAGCATGCTTTACTGGTAATTATCCGACAGAAATTTATCCGGATACAGTTATTCCGGCTTATAAAGAGTAAAGTGGCCATCAAATAGTGAAAAGTGGCCAGCAAGTGCGCAAAAGTGGCCATCAAAATGAAAAAAGTGGCCATAAAACGCATAAAAGTGGCCATTAAATCACCAAAAGTGGCCAGCAAAATTCCGCATCAAAAAGGAGTCCAAATCATGAGTGATATTTATAAAGATGCTGGTGTAGACGTACACGCAGGTTATCAAGCAGTTGAATTAATGAAGAAGCATATCGCCAAAACGAACCGTCCTGAGGTTATTGGTGGTGTGGGTGCTTTCGCCGGCCTTTTTGATCTGAGTAAGTTTTCATATGAAGAACCAGTGCTTGTCTCAGGGACAGATGGTGTCGGAACGAAATTGAAGCTCGCCTTTACAATGGATAAACATGATACGGTCGGCATTGATCTTGTGGCGATGTGTGTCAATGATATTGTTGCTCAAGGTGCCGAACCACTCTTTTTCTTGGATTATATTGCGTGTGGGAAGAACAAGCCGGAAAAAATTGAACAGATTGTAAAGGGAATTACAGATGGCTGTGTCCAAAGTAATGCTGCACTTATCGGTGGCGAAACAGCGGAAATGCCCGGAATGTATGACGAGGATGAATATGATCTCGCTGGCTTTGTTGTTGGTATTGCTGATAAGAAACAGATTATTACAGGTGACAAGATTGAAGCCGGTGATAAGGTAATTGGTCTTGCTTCATCTGGTGTTCATTCCAATGGTTTTTCACTTGTTCGAAAAATTATCGAAGATAAAGGGTTAAGCTATCATGACGAAATTGTCGAGCTCTCGACAACATTAGGGGAAGCGTTGCTGGAACCGACGAAAATTTACACGAAAGCAATTCAACAGTTGAAGCTAAATCTTACGATTAAAGGAATCAGTCATGTCACAGGCGGTGGTTTCTATGAAAACTTACCACGTGCACTCCCTGATCATCTAGGTGTAAAGATTCAGCGAGGATCATGGCAAAAGCCTGTTATTTTTGATTATTTACAACAACAAGCAAACGTAAAAGAAGAAGATATGTACGGAGTCTTTAATATGGGAATCGGCATGGCCGTTATCGTTGAAGCACATGAAGCAGATATGGCACTTCAATTATTAGCAGATATCGGTGAAAATGCAGCTATTATTGGTGAGGTTACGAAAGAAGCTGGGGTGACATTTTCCAATGACTAAATTAGCCGTGTTTGCATCTGGAACAGGAAGTAACTACGATGCTATTGTTGCAGCTGTGAAAAATGGTACACTGGAAGCTGAGGTATCCTTACTAGTTTGTGACAAGCCAAATGCAAAAGTAGTCGAAAAGGCTCAAAAAAACGGTACACCTACATTTGTATTTGATCCTAAACAATATCAAAATAAGCATATGTTCGAAGCGAAAATAGTAGAAGTTTTACAGGAAAAACAGATTGATTGGGTTATTCTTGCTGGTTATATGCGTCTAATCGGTGAGACGCTATTACGTCCCTTTGAAGGAAAAATAATTAATATTCATCCCTCACTTTTACCAGCCTTTCCAGGTTTAGACGCAATCGGTCAAGCATTTCGCGCTGGAGTCAAAGTATCAGGAGTTACCGTCCATTATGTCGATGCTGGCATGGATACCGGGAAAATTATTGCCCAACAAGCAGTGAATGTAACAGAAGGTATGTCGAGAGAAGCGTTGCAACAAGCAATTCAACAGGTCGAACATCAGCTTTATCCAGCTACGATTCAAAAACTGATCACGAGAGGAGAATAACGTTGAAAAAACGTGCATTACTAAGTGTGTCTGACAAAAGTAATTTAGTACCTTTTGCAGAAGGACTAGATAAATTAGGTTATGAATTGATCTCTACAGGTGGTACATTAAGAGCACTACAAGAGGCTGGTCTGCCTGCAAAAGGTGTTTCGGAAATCACTAATTTTGATGAAATTTTAGATGGTCGTGTCAAAACATTACATCCATATATCCATGCAGGGCTTCTTGCTCGCCGTGATCAAGCATCACATGTAAAGCAACTAGAAGAACGTCATATTGCACCAATTGATGTGGTTGTTGTAAATCTTTATCCCTTTAAAGAAACGATTGCTAAAGAAGGGGTAACAGAAGAAGATGCAATTGAAAATATTGACATCGGCGGTCCAACAATGCTCCGTGCTGCATCGAAAAACTTCCGTGATGTGACGGTTGTTGTTGATCCATCTGATTATGATGCGGTACTAGAAAATTTAGCTGACAATGGCGGAACAGTGGCATTCCGTAAGCAGTTAGCAGCAAAAGTATTTCGTCATACTGCAAACTACGATGCAATGATTGCTAACTATTTTGTTGATATTACTGATGAAGAAGATCCGGAAACATTTACACAAACCTTTGAAAAGGTTCAATCTCTTCGTTATGGTGAAAACCCACATCAGCATGCAGCATTCTATAAAGAAGGAAATGTCCAAGGTGCATCCATTGCTAACGCAAAGCAATTACACGGGAAAGAATTATCTTATAACAACATTCAGGATGCCAATGCAGCATTAGAAATTGTGTTAGAATTCCCTGAACAGCCGGCAGCAGTAGCAGTGAAGCATATGAATCCATGTGGTGTTGGTGTTGGTGATTCTATTTCTAATGCTTTTAAGAAAGCATATGATGCCGATCCAGTATCGATTTTCGGTGGAATTGTGGCATTAAACCGCGAAGTGGACGAAGTAACAGCGAACCAACTAAAAGAAATTTTCTTAGAAATCGTCATCGCACCAAGCTTTTCAGACAAAGCAATCGAAATTTTAACCGTGAAGAAAAACATCCGTTTACTGGAAACACCAATGAAAGTAAATGAGAACGATACGAAAAAAGTAGTCAGTGTAATCGGCGGACTCCTCGTACAAGATCGTGATAATGGTAAAGTATCAGCAGACGATTTAGAAGTTGTAACAGAACGTAAACCTGATAAAAAGGAAATTGATGAGCTACTATTTGCATGGAAGGTAGTAAAACATGTGAAGTCGAACGCGATTGTGGTGGCAAAAGGTGATCAGACTATTGGGGTTGGTGCTGGCCAGATGAACCGTGTTGGTGCCGCTGGCATTGCTTTTGAACAAGCTGGAGAAAAAGCGCAAGGTGCCGTCATGGCTTCTGATGCATTCTTCCCAATGCCCGACACAGTAGAAAATGCAGCAAAAGCAGGTATTAAAGCGATTATCCAACCAGGTGGTTCTAAACGTGATCAGGACTCCATCGATGAATGTAACAAACATGGTATTGCGATGGTATTCACGAAAATGCGTCACTTTAAGCATTAAACTAGAGGGGATTGGCACACAAAGGAGGAGTGGAGAAAGAATGTTTCTGTTCTATCACTGCTCCGTCAAAATACATTCGGATTTTGCATTCTATGTCAGAGTTTTGTCACCATATTCTTTTCGTTAAAATAGAGGAGGGCTCCCATGAAAGTATTAGTAATCGGCGGCGGTGGTCGCGAGCATATGATCGTCAAAAAACTAAAGATGAGTGAGCGAGTAACAGAGATTTTCGCTGCCCCTGGAAACGGTGGGATGACACAAGATGCTACATGTGTGCAGATTAAGGATGATGCTATCGAGGAATTAGTTGCATTCGCACAAAAAGAACAAATCGATTGGACGATTGTCGGACCTGAAGTTCCTTTGACAAAAGGGATAGTAGACGCCTTCCGCGGAAATAATTTGAAGGTATTTGGTCCATCAAAAGCAGCAGCACTTATTGAAGGTAGTAAAGATTTTGCCAAAGCATTTATGAAACAATATAATATTCCAACAGCAAAATACCGAACATTTACGGATGTGGAAAAAGCAATAGCGTACATACAACAAGAAGGTGCACCAATCGTCATTAAAGCGGATGGACTAGCTGCCGGAAAAGGTGTCGTCGTTGCAATGACCGAACAGCAAGCAATCGATGCTGTTGAAAAAATGTTAGTTGGAAATAAATTTGGAGAAGCCGGTAGCAGAGTGGTAATCGAGGAATATCTAGAAGGAGAAGAGTTCTCCCTTTTTGCTTTTGTCAATGGTGAAAATGTTTATCCAATGGTACCAGCTCGTGATCATAAACGTGCCTTTGATCATGATGAAGGGCCCAATACGGGAGGGATGGGTGCCTATTCACCGGTTCCAGATTTAGACCCGAAGCATATTGAATTTACTGTTGAAAAGATTCTCAAGCCAGTTGCCCAAGGAATGAAAAAAGAAGGTCGCAACTATACTGGCGTACTCTATGGTGGTTTAATTGAAACGAAGGAAGGTCCGAAAGTCATCGAATTTAATGCCCGTTTCGGTGACCCGGAGACACAGGTTGTACTACCGCTATTGGAGAATGATCTTATCCAAGTGATCGAGGATGTAACAGCAGGAAGAGATCCACAATTAAAATGGAAGAAAGGCTATGCTATCGGGGCAGTGGTTGCTTCCAAGGGCTACCCCGGATCATATGCTAAAAATGTAATGCTTCCTGATCTTGCGGCAAATGATCAGATTGATGTAATCCATGCCGGCACGGGCCGAGCGGAAGATGGCTCATTTTACTCAACAGGCGGCCGTGTTCTTTTAGTAAGCTCCCTCCAGGATAGCCCTGAACAAGCACAAAAAGAGATTTATCAATACTTGCAGCGTTTTGATGAAACAGACGACTTTTTCTACCGAAAAGATATTGGATTTCACAAGAAAGGGAAAGCTACTATTCTGTAATGGATTAGTAGCTTTTTCTTGATCTCCATTACTTACAAAAGTATAATTACTTACATAAAATAACCTATAGAGGAGAAAAATCATGAATTTTCACCGAAAACCGATTACATTTGTTAGTAATGTGACGATTAAAGTACTTGATATAGAGCGCTCCATTTCCTTTTACCAAAGAGTCATCGGATTTGAGCTATTAGAAAAATCAACGACAACTGCAGCACTTACCGCAGATGGTAAAACAAGTATTCTGACACTTGAACAACCAGAGAATGTGGAGCCTAAAAAAGGGCGCACGACAGGCTTATACCACTTTGCGATTCTATTGCCAACAAGAGAAGACCTCGCCAATTTTGTCTATCATAGTATCGATGTGGGCTTACCTTTAGCATCATCTGATCATTTAGTAAGTGAAGCATTATACTTCTCAGATCCAGACGGAAATGGTATTGAAGTGTATCGTGACAGAGAACCTGAGGGATGGAGTTGGCAAGGTGATCAAGTGGAAATGGCGGTTGATCCATTAGATTTTGAGGATCTCTTAAAAACAGGTGAAAAAGGTGGATGGCAAGGTCTACCACAAGCAACCGTAATGGGACATATCCACCTTCACGTATCGCAATTAGATGATACGAAGTATTTTTATGAAGAAGGTTTAGGATTTGAAACAGTAAGCCAATTCGGTAATCAGGCATTATTTATTTCAACTGGAAAATATCATCATCACATTGGCCTAAACACATGGAACGGAGTAGGCGCTCCAGCACCATCAGAAAACAGTGTCGGATTACAATCCTATACACTAACCTATCCAACAAAAGAAGCGGTTCAGCAAACAGTTAAAAATCTCCAAACAATAGGCGCTTCTGTTCAGGAAGAGGGGAATCAAGCTGTTACACAAGATCCGTCTGGGAACAAAATCATTATTACGTATTAGAGAAAAGATGATGCAATGAAAAGAAAGAGGTGAAATCAGAATAAGCACCTATCATCACGCAATGAAGGACAGAAAAGCGACAGAATCGGAAAAAGTGTCCATCATTAGCGTTATGAAGGACAGAAGAGCGACAGAATCGGAAAAAGTGTCCATCATTAGCGTTATGAAGGACAGAAAAGCGACAGAATCGGAAAAAGTGTCCATCATCAGCGCTATGAAGGACAGAAAAGTGGCAAAATCGGAAAAAGTGTCCATCATCAGCGTTATGAAGGACAGAAGAGCGACAGAATCGGAAAAAGTGTCCATCATCAGCGCTATGAAGGACAGAAAAGTGACGAAATCAGAAAAAGTGTCCATCATCAGCGCTATGAAGGACAGAAGAGTGGCAAAATCGGAAAAAGTGTCCATCATCAACGCTATGAAGGACAGAAGAGTGAGAAAACCGAAAAAAGTGTCCATCATCCACATGATCATTACAAAAAGAACAAAAGCTTGGTAAGTACCAGGCTTTTGTTTATTCTTCAAAATTTATTATCAAGCTGCTGTCCATCGATTTCCAAATCTGTTGTAAGGCTACGGTATCTACTTTTTCGCAGAGTCCCTGTCAAGGGTTCTTTGAATTTTTTCTTTTCTTACTTCCTTAATAGATTACCATTAACTTAATTTTCCAAGGTGTCGTATAATAGTTCAAGAGGAGGAGCACATGATGCAAAAAGTTTTAATAGCACTCAGTTGTATGATCGTCCTAATCGTTATCTTTTCGGTAATCTATGAACAAAATCGCGAACCGGTCTCTTTACCTTCATATAATATTGAAGAGAACCAACAACATGCAGAAAGTAATCCCCCAGAAGAAAAAGAGCCGCCATTGGTTCCGATAAATATAGAGGACGCAATAGGTTACAGTCTGCAGAATGATCAATTACAAATCACTTATGACAACGGTAATTCATGGTTGTCTGTTCCGATCAAAAAAGACCTACTTTTTCAAGGAGAGTACCAAGGCGACACAATGGCATTAATTGATAATAGCTTTATTTTAACAGAAAATGTTGCTGCTTTTCTTTATTCAGAAGGAGCAATAAAAGTGATCTATTCACAAAATCAAGGGGAAACATGGGAAGAGAGTGTGGTAGTCGATAGTCTGCCTGCCATCAGATTCCGAAAAATAACATTCCTTGATGACCAATTTTGGTATGTAATTGTTTCTGCTGATCGAACGATGTCATCAGAAGCGGCGTTCATCTACATATCTACTGATCAAGGTGAAAATTGGGAATCTATTAACATGCCGGATACATTTAGACTAGTAGCGGATGGCGGCTTTGTCGATGAGGATACAGCCTTTATGAGTTACGGTACCATTAATCCGGAGAAGCCTGATTTATATGTAACAAACGATCAAGGTGAAACATGGGAACAGGCGGCCTTTGATATGCCTTCTCAATATGATCAAGTCTTTGTCATTGCCAGAGCACCCTTTAAAGAAGAAGATCATTTAGCATTAATCATGGAACAAGGACCAAATGGTGATTACTATCGAGACGGGTTGATTAGGGCGAAATTCATTTCAACTGATAATGGACATACATGGGAATTTGCAGAGGAGGTAGAACCAGAAAATGAAGAAGTGGACTAAGTGGAGCGGAATCAGCTTTTTTTTAATGGCTATTGGATTTAGTATATTGCAAATAGGTAGTTTAATTGTTCAATCACGCTTTCAGGCGGAATATATTGATAATCGTTTACTTTACATCTTTAATATAATCATCATTATTAGTCTAGCAATAAGTATGTTGTTACTCTTGTCCTTTAGGAAAATAGGGAATAGCATACTTATAGTGATAGCAATCTTAATGGTAAGTGCAAATGGCTATTGGATGTATCAAAGTAATCAAACAATTGAAAATATTACCAGTATATCACCAGATAGGAAGCAAGTTTTTTCACTTAAGAAAAATGCTGACACGGATGCAGCAACCTATTATCGCAGTTATTACTGGATATTAGCTCGTCCGAAAGAAGCTTTGCCAAGTCCGATTGATACGGAAGGAGAGGTAAAGTGGTTAGCTGATGATATAGCTGTTTTCACGTATAGAGATAAACAGGAGCAGATACAGCAATTTGTTGGTACATATGGGGATCGAAATGACGGGTTATCCTATTCCTATGTTGGATCCCAAATTCATGGGCAATGGGAAGAGGAGAATACGGAAGTAACGGTTAGTTCAGAAGGCATTATGGTTGTCCATCAGGGCTACCAACACCTGTATGAATGGGAACAGGTTCATCAATATGGTACATTGGCAATCGTATTAGAGGAAAATAATGAAGCGGAATGGACGATTGGATTAGGCGATGATTTTTCCTATGATCAAAACACATTAGATTCTCCTACCGGTGAAATTTTGTTATATGAAGCTACTCTAGCAGACAATGAAGCGATCTCCAATACCAAGGAGGGTAATGGAAGCTCACCAGAAAAGCCTCATTAACAAGATAAGAGCTTGTAAATCACGAATAGAATAAGAGTAATACCACAAAACTATATAATTATTACAAAATCAGTGTTGAATACTATCAATCTATGATGGTCAGATTTTGTACATGTTATAATTAGGTTCAAATAACAAAGAGGAGTGAAACGATGTCAAAGGCACACAAAGCGGAAGCCCCTCAAACAGTTAGATGTAAAATCATTACGGTAAGTGATACTAGAACAAAAGCTACCGACAAAAGTGGCAAATTGATGCATCAATATTTAGAAGAATACCATCATCAAGTCAATGCTTACGATATCGTTAAAGATGAACAGAGTGCAATCAAACAAGCAATAGAGAAAGGGATACTACAAGAGGACATTGATGCAATCTTAATCAATGGTGGTACAGGCATTGCTAAACGGGATGTTACGATTGAAGTGGTGGAAACCTTACTAGATAAAGAAATGCCGGGATTTGGAGAAGTATTCCGCATGCTTAGCTTCACAGAAGATATTGGTTCAGCAGCAATTCTTTCTCGTGCAACAGCAGGTGTAGTCCAAGATAAAGCCGTTTTTGCAACACCAGGTTCTTCAGGCGCGGTAAAATTAGCGATGGAAAAGTTGATCATTCCTGAATTGGGGCATTTGATGAGAGAGATACATAAAGATCTATAATGATGATTAATTTAAGGACCGTTAGCTTCTTTATTTAAGAAATTCTGTACTTAAGAGCTTAAGAGCCAGGTTCCAAGTAAATAATGTGTTCGAGTAAGCTTCTTTGAGAATATTCACAAAGTAAAAACAATAAATATTGCTCTTTATAGTAGTACAAACAGTAATTTGCCCAGAAATAAAATTTGAAGGCATACCCACCATTTCTAGGAGTACGGTGGATATAAGCGTCATTGAAGTTAATTAGGATCTCATGAATTAGATATTTCGATGAGTTACCTACGTATTACCCAGTGTAGTGCAGGCTATAAGATTATTGACAAACGGATGTGAGCAGGAAGGAGAGGAGAGACATAAAAATAGTTTTATATATACGGCGGTCATTCTTAACTACTCGGGAATACTTTAAGTAGAAGAAGCTGGTGATGCTAAACAGAGTTATACCATCGCATACAATCCAAAAGAAATAGCATGGGAAGGCAGAAGAAAGATTAAATCGTCTAAACAATTGAACATAGGTAGAGAAACTAAATCAGTAAAGAAATATGATAGTAAGTATTTAATTCGAACTTACGAGGATACACTATAAAATGAAGGTGCACTTGGTTACAAACAATTCTTTCAAGTAAAAGATGCCTTTAGAACTTAAAAATTCCTGTTGTCTTTAAATTTGAGGTGTTATAACGATTAATGGATTGGATACCGACGCATGTGACTATTAGTAGTACGAGACTATTAGAGATCGAACGGATGAAGCTGAGGTTAGCGGTGTCAAAGTAAAACGATTATAAATTGGTCACTTTCCCGTAAAAGAAGTAGAAAGTAATAGTTGAAAAAATACAGCTACTTCTAGAAATCTTTGACATTCATCTTAGGGTTAGTAACACGATGAGTATGTCCATTAACCTCCTTTATTTCTTATCTCTCAAGAAATAGAGGAGGTTTCATTTAAAGATAAGAAAGTATAAAAGTCCAGGTCGCCTTTGGCTCTAGCACAGTCTTTATGACTGTGGTATCTTTAACCTATTAACTGTTTTATTCAAAAAATATCAATTTAATTAGGATAATATAATTTTGCGAAGGTGTGAATTATTAATAGATAGTAGCTTTTTTATTGATGTTTATCCGTATCAATTCAAAAGTTATTATCTTATTAGAGTGATGTTATTTATATCAATTTATCAAAATAAATTGTAATAGTATGAATTCTCTTGCACATTATTACAAAAAAATACAAAAAAATACAAAAAAATACAAAAAAATATAAAAATATATTATTTACCATTTATTGTCAGGAATGTATAATAGAAGTGAGGTTACTTTTAACAAAAGGAGGTGATAAAGGTGGTAGATGAGTTTGATTTAGATATTAAATTAAAAAAATCAGATGATAGTGTAGAACCTGATAGTCTAACTCCTGTATTAACGTCTAGTGTTCCGTGTGCTAATGCAATAATAGCTAGTGTGCGTTTATGCACACGTATTACTTGTAGAGGATGTTTTTAGAATAAAAGAGGGCATCTGCCCTCTTTTATTCTAATATTATTAAAGGAGTGTAATGAACAAATTTGAGATTGAAATAAAAGCGCTCTTGGTATCATAAGAGGTGTCCAAATCTTCAAAGCAAAAAATAGACCCTTAAGAAGTAACCAAAGGAGTATTCATAACACGTGCAACTATTACTCTTGTAAATCGAATGCATTGCTTTCAAAAACTAGTTGCATAGGCAGAAAATCTTCGGAAAAGAACATGACAAAATTATGACGTTCTAGGTGTAGAACTTACTGGTCAATGTTGGTTTAGCATAGGCTTGTTTCCAGTGGTGCAAGGATAAGATTTTGTCATCATACGTTAAGGGAAAAGGGGCTTGAAAATCAGCTCAGGCAACTTCAAAGCTGAAGCGAATTACGAAGAGAGGGAGCAACCGTTTGAGACTGTGATTTTGTGTAGAAACTTTCAGAACGGTTATCAACTTATTTTCCAAACTAATTCAGTTTTGGTTGATAGGATTACCATCCCCTCCTTGGGAAGTATTTATAGATATTCATATCACTCAATAATTTTGGTGAGTCAACTATACGGTGTTTATTAAATGTTGAAAATAATGAAGTATTTCGAAGAGAAATTAACTTTTTTGAGGGGGGTTAAAATTTATGAAAGATGAAAAAAAACCTACTGATAATGTGTTTGAAGCCGAGAATTATTATATGTTGAGAACACCAGCTCTTCCTTTGGGCTCTTATTTTAATCATAACAATTACGAAATTGATAAGTTTGTAAAAGAAAAAATTAATGATAGTACTTTTTTAGAAGCTATAGCAATCGCAAACCCAAACCTAAAGAAATCATTACAAAGATATAAAGAGGATTTATTTGAAAACAAAGATACAAAAAAAGTGAGGAATATTATTTCTAGTTTGATAAAGTATCATACTAGAATGAGTACAAGACCCACGCCATTTGGTACGTTTGCTTCTGTATCTTTAGGTGAATTTACTGATAAGGAAGTTAGTAAAATTAAAATTCAAGGTGTGCCCAAAAAAGCTGTTAGACCTGATATGGAATGGTTGCTAGGTTTAGTAAAGGAATTAGAAAAGTATGATAATATCTTTTATAATTTAAAAGTAAAAGCAAATCCTACTATTCACAATGTAGGTGATAGGATTCTAGTAAAAGTTATCACCCTTTATGGTCAGAGCAAAACAAATGAAGAAAGAGAGATATCTGTTTCACTAACGAACCCTCTTGAAAAAGTATTGAAATTAACAAAAAATACAATTACAATAGGAGATATTTTACATGAACTTGTTAGAGCCTTTCCTGATCAGAAAAAAGGTAAGTTGTTAGATTATTTAAAAAAATTAATTGAACAGGAAATTCTAATTTCAGAATTAAGGCCTTCTATTAACGAAAACTCTTTAATGTGTAATTTATCAACGACACTACAAAGAATATATCCACTATTACATGATGAGGATAAAGAAAAATATTACATAAAAAAAGTAATAGAAATCGATAAGGAAATTGCAGAATTTAATCAAATAAATTATAAACAAACTCATGCTAATTATATTGATATAATAAATAACATGAAAAGTATAAATTCCTCAAGATCATACCTCAAACTTGATTCTTATTCGAAGGTTGAAAACAACTATCTTCCATCCAAATTAAAGCCCGAAATAGAAGACGCAGCAAATTGTTTATGGAAATTAAACAGGCACAAAAAAAATACAGTCATAGAAGACTACAAGGATAAATTCGTTGAAAATTATGGATTATTCCGTGAGATTCCTATCCTAGAAGTAATTAACGAAGAAACGGGAATAGGCTTTCCTAAGTTTAACAATAATAAACAACAAGATCACTTGAAGGACCTGTTGCATACTCAGGAACCTGCTAGGCAAATATTACTTAATACACTAGTTCAAAGGGCGATTAAAAACAATGATAAAGAAATACTACTTGATGATGACCACCTCGACCATTTATGTGATATTTCATACAGTGGAGAATACCCAGAAGGAATGGACATATATGCAGAAGTGATTAGAGAGGAGAATTTGGAATCAAAATATAGGATTATTCTTAATTCTAGTGCAGGATCTCAAGGAGTAGGAAAGTCCTTTGGTAGATTTTTGTATAATCATAGTAAAATGAAACAAAAATTCATGGAAACTAATAAAAATGTAATAAAAAAAAATAAGGAAATAGAATATATAGAATTGATATATACTCCATCGCTAGGTAAACTTAGTAATGTTATGCAGACAGTAATTCCAACTAATTATAAGCTAGATCTAAGTAACATTAATGAAGACGAGATTACAAACTTAAAGTTGAATGACATAATGCTGTTATGTGATGGAGATTCTCTTCGATTAAAGTCAAAGATGTTAAATAAAGAAATACGAGTAATTAGTAGTCATATGTTTAATTATCATAATTCGCCAATATTATGCAGATTATTACTTGAAATTACAGATAGCATCTACTCCCATTGGAATGTTTTTGATTGGGGATTATTAAAATTTAATGAGTATTTGCCGAGAGTAAGAAGAAATAATATTATTTTATATCCTCAAACTTGGAGATTTATTTATGATAAAAACCATAAGATTTCAAGAGATAGTGAGCATAATATAAAGAGTAGTATAGAAAAGTGGATTAAAGTCTGGGAAATTCCAAGATATGTATATTTGGTATATTCTGACTTGAAGTTACTTATTGATTTATACAATGATATGCATGTAAAAGAGCTTATAAATGAAACTAAGAAAAATCATCAATTTGAGTTACAAGAAATAATAGGTAATTTTAATGATAGAATTGTAGAAAGTGAAAATGGAAAACATATGATGGAAATTATAGTTCCTGTTATATGTCAAAAAAAGCAAACTGATAGTAATAAAAAATTCTATGATATATCTCAAAACTTTTATTCCGGTTCTAATATCGTAAAAAGAACTTTTCTCCCAGGAGAAGAGTGTCTATTTATAAAATTATATTGTAATTATAGTGAACAAGATTTATTTATTTCAAATGAATTATTTAAAAAAATGGAAAACATGAAAGACAAAAAATTAATTAGTAAATGGTTTTATATACGATATTATGATACGGAATCACATTTACGTATACGAATATTCGGAAATAAAGAAACATTAAACTCTAACGTGTTGCCGGAAATCACAAATTTTGTACGTTACAATATTAAAAAAGGAAAATTAAAAAGTTTTAGTATTGCCCCGTATGAAAGAGAAATTGAAAGATACGGTGGACCATACGTATTCAGAAGTGTAGAAAACTATTTTTACATTGATAGTTATGTTTCTTCAATGTTATTAAAACAAATGAGGGAGAATTATGCAGCAGAACTTACTGATAAAGTAACATTGACAATAATTATTATTATAAAAATGCTATATGATTTTAAATTAACAAATGATGAAATTATGAATCTAATTTACCCAGAATCACTAAGTAAAGCTTTTATGGATGAATTTCGAAAAAGAAAAAAATATTTAAATTTCGTAATAGGTCCACAACTAGATTTTACTTGTCTTAAAAATGAAAAAGGTGGAGAAATGATAATGAGTTTATTAAATGAAAGAATTTCTTATATACAAGAAATAAGTGAAAATATTGAAAATCTTCAAAATGAGAATTTGTTAACACAACAACAAATTAAAATACTAATTGATAGCTTAGTGCATATGACATGTAACAGATTTCTTGGTGATACAGCACAGGAAGATTGTGTACGAGCGCTAATACAACTACTTATCAAATCTTTCGAGTACCAAAATCAAAATACGGTATTGTAAAAAAATGTAGCTAATACTTTGATTAATGTTAATTCAAAATGTTTTCAGTTGATCATATATTTAACGTTTAAGTTTTAAATATGCTCATCTCTACTTATTCATGTCAAGTCGTGTTCGTGGAGATTTAATTGTAAGCATGTATTTTAAGAAATGCAAATATTAAATGTAAAAATAAGATACGTATTTGAAAGGAAGGTACTTTTGATACTAAAAAATGAAAATATTAGTAAAGTAATAAGTACTTTTAAAGTCTGGCCTAAAATGTACAAATTTATATGGGAAACTAACAAATTATATTTTTTATTTATACTTACCTTAACATTTGTATCAGGTTTAATTCCAGCTGCTATGATTTATTTGTTAGAGACCTTGGTTGATAGTTTGGATAATCAAAGTTATAAAACTTTTAATATAATATTCATATTTGCAATATCTTATATTGCATTAATTGCCTTATCTACTATCCTGGATTCATATCTTGAATTAATTAAAGGATTATTTCAAGAATCGCTACTTAAAAAGGTTAATATCACAATTATAGATAAGGCTTCAAAGATTCCATATATATATTTTGAAGATAACCAAATATACGATATTATCCAACGCACAAGAGATGAATCTACATACAGACCCTTTCAAATATTCGATCAAAGTTTGGCAATAGTAAAAGGTTTTATTATTGTCATTTCAGTCGCTAATATTCTTATACAATGGAAATGGTGGATAATAATATTGTTATTAATTATTCCATTTCTATCTGCAGTTTCATTTATTAAATTAGGCGAACAAGAGTATCTTATTAATTTCTTTCAGGCTTCGAAAAGGCGTGTCCTTTATTATCTTACTCACTTGATTACAAAAGATGCTCACATTAAAGAACTAAAGACATTTAATAGGACGAGCACAATTAAAAATAAATACGAGAACCACTATAAAATTGTTTATAATGAAAACAAAGAGATTGCTGTACATAGATTTAAAGTCTCTCTTACATATGACTTATTAACAATTTCAATTGTGGGATTAATCGTTTTTTTTATAATTCAACAGGCCTATATTGGAATTATTTCTATTGGATCAGTTGTTGCGTACATACAAGCTGTTAACAAAACACAATCTACTTCATCGGGAGTAATAAGACAAATTTTTAGTTTGTATGAGAATAATCTTTTTATTAACTTGCTCTTTGATTTTTATTCACTTCCAGAGGAAAATGAAGGAGAAGCAAAATTAAATCATCCATTGTCGAATAATAGCAAAATGCTAGTTATGGAAAATGTATCCTTTTCTTATCCCTCCAGAAATGAATTTGCTGTAAAAAATGTATCACTCAGTTTCAAACCAGGTGAAACGGTAGCTATTGTTGGAGAGAATGGATCCGGTAAATCCACTTTAATTAAACTTTTGTGTAACTTATATGAGCCGAATAATGGCACGATAACTTATAACAATATTCCCTTGCAAAATTACCCAATCAATGTTTGGCGTGATAAATTAGGTGTAGTCTTTCAAGAATTTAATAGATATGAATTCACAGCCGAGGAAAATATAACCTTAGGTGGAGAATATACAGAAACAGAGATTAAACAAGCTGCATGCTATTCGGGAGCCGATGAATTTATTACATCACTGAATAAAAACTATAAGTCGCAGCTGGGAGTTCAATTTTTAAATGGTGTACAATTATCAGGTGGTCAATGGCAAAAAATAGCAATATCACGTGCGTTTTTAAAAAATGCTGATATTTTTATTTTAGATGAACCTACAGCATCATTAGATGGTCTTTCTCAAGAAAAGATATTTGAAAATTTCAAAACAATATGTCAATCAAAAATAGGTATATTCATTTCTCATAGATTATCTAATATAAAACATGCAGATAAAATTATTGTAATGAACAGTGGTGAAATAGATGACATTGGAACTCATAATGAATTAGTAGTGAAGAAAGGTTTATATTTTGATTTATATCAATCACAAGTAAGTACTAAAGGTATCGATGAAGAATATATTATAGGTTGAAGGTTAATATATAATTCTAGTGGATGGGATAGTGATTCTAATGGATAACACCACAAATACTGTACTAATAGAAATGTGTTTAGAAAAAGTAAAAAAATTCAAGGATCCTGATAGGATAAAAAGTGATAATATTATAGGAGATTTGGAGGAAAAGGATTTACTTTCTATCGCATATGGTTATCCGGGTATAATTGTAATGTTCGCAGAATTAGATGCTTTTTTTCCAAATGAAGGTTGGGATAAGGTAACACATGAATATATGAAAAATTTAAAAAAACTGTTGGAACAAAACTCTATTTCTGACATTTCATTGTTTCATGGATTAGCGGGTATTAACTATTCAGTTCAGTTAGCTTCAAAGAAAGGAACAAGGTATCAAAAAATAATAAAAGAGTTGGATACTTTATTAATTAATAAGGCATCATTTTTTTTGATGAATGTAAAAAAAATAAATAGTAATCTAGAATTAGGGACATCGGAGTTTGGATATGACCTAATAACAGGTATAACTGGTATAGGGACATATATTTTAAAATTCAAAAAACAGAATTTATATCCTTTGCTTAAAGATATACTTACATTTCTTATTGAGCTGTCAACAAATATAAAAACAACAAAGGGGCAAGTGCCAGCATTTATTACCTCACCAAAAGCAATGATCGTTGAATCAGATAGAGTCAAGTATCCAAATGGATATTTGAATCTAGGGATTGCTCACGGAATATCCGGACCTTTAGCATTACTTTCACGTGCCTATCTTGAAGGAATAACTGTAAAAGAACATTTAAGTTCGATTATCTACATTTCAAATTTGTTATCAGATCATTTTAACTTTGATAAGAACGGTTTATATATACAAAGAATAGTAACATTAGAGCAAATGTTAGAAGAACAAAGGGATAAAGAAAAAGAAACAAGATTTGATGCATGGTGTTATGGGGGATTTGGTGTTAGCTACTCTTTACTCTTAGCTTATCAAGCAACATATAACACTAAAATCAAATATAATTTGATAGAGTTACTAAAAGGTATATTATCTTGTTCAATTGAAGAGTGGAGTATAAAAACACCAATTCTATGTCATGGTTATGCCGGCAACATGCAAATTATTAATCGTTTGCTAAGTGCAGAAGAAATTTCACAAGAAAAAAACGTAGTGAAAGAATTAATAAATAAAAGATCAGAATTATATAATCGGATTAATGAATATTATGAATCAAACCCTGAAAAGGTGAATATAAGTCTACTTGAAGGGGATATAGGAGTGATTTTAGTGTTATTAAGTATAAGTAGGTTGGAATATGTACACTGGGATGGTTTTTTGTTACTATCTTAATGTTTTTTGGGGATTATTAGTATGTTTTAAAGTTATTTTACTTCATATGGTGGGGGAGGCAAAAAATGAAATGTATGAGAGAAAAAATTAACAAATTATGGTATGAAGAGTTAAAACAAAATTCTTACGATATAAGTGATGATGATTTCTCAGTATTGGATCATTATATATCAGGGAAACGGATTATTTTATTAGGTGAAAATTCACATGGAATATCTGATTATTTTACTATTAAAAACAAAATCATAAAATACTTACATAAAAAACATGATTTTAATATAGTTGTATTAGAAAATAGCTTTTTTGAATCCTTTATTTGTAATGCTTTTTTGAAAGATGATCCTCCTATTAAAAAAATCCAAAATTGTTTACTGGACATTTATCATCATGAGAAAATGAATCCTTTATTTGCAGAAGATTGGGCTAATGAAATACAAATATTTGGGATGGACCCACAACCTACTTATTCTTATGGATCTAATTACTTAGTAGAGTGGTTAAAGGATAACTTTGGCGAAAAATTATACTCTCAAATAAGCAAAGCAGAGAAACAATTTTTTGAAATAGATAGAGATATAATGGACGGTAGAAGAGGGAGCAGGAGCGGAATTAAGCGGTTAGTATATGAATATCAACATTTGATAATTGTGTTAGAAGAAATCAAGAAGAGTGTTAAAGATGATCAAGGAAATGAGATGTTTTTGTTTCTATTACGTGGAATGGAGAATAGAATCAATTGGTTAAAATTAAATTTAAAGGGAGCAATTATCTCTGGAATTAAAAGAGGATACTATATGTATCAAAATTTAAAATGGATTATGGAAAAATATAATGACAATTCAAAAATCATTGTCTGGACGCATAATTTTCATATTCGGAAGAGTCAGACGTTTATTACTAAGACGTTAGGAATAAAATCAGTCGGCTATTGGTTGAATAAAAACTACTGTGATCAATTCTATTCTATAGGCTTTTATGCAGGGAGTGGTACATTTTCAACACAACTACGTGTGCAATTAAGTATTCAGCTTCCTCATGAAAGACATCTAGAGTCATTCTTAAATCGTATAACTAATAAATCAATATTCCTCCCTATAAATGGAAAGGAAACTAAAAAAAATTGGTTTAAAAAAAGGTGGATGTTACTAGAATCTAGTTTCATGGGATTGTCTTCAGTAGTGTTAAAACCAAAAAAACACTATGATGCAATAATATTTATGAAGCATGTAAATGCCCCTGAATACTATAGTCGAAAAAGTTAAGTGAGTATGTGCTTTTAAAGATTGAAGATAGCTGAAAGTAGCCCATTCGAAAATTAGGTAGGAGCTACTTTCTATTCATTATTCTTTTATCCAATAAGTTTTACTTTTTTTACTAGTTTTTTCAACTAAATGCAGATGATATCGTCAAAGATGAACAGACTGAAATCGTCCAAGCAATTGATAAAGATATTCAGCAAGATAATATTGATGCAATTTTAAATAATGGTGTTACAGGAATAGTGATTACTTCTCTCTCCTATATACCCCACTTTTCCCCCCAGTTTTTTCAACTAAATAAGTCTGGCCAATTACCATACCTTTATCAACTGCTTTACACATATCATAAACGGTTAACGCTGTAATAGAAGCAGCGGTTAAGGCTTCCATCTCCACACCAGTACTTCCTTTAGTTTTGGCTTCTACTGTTATCACTAACTCATATGTATTCTCATCGTTTTTCCAGTCAAAATGAATGTTGACCCCGCTTAATGGTAACGGATGACACATCGGAATAATTGTCGATGTTTGCTTGGCTGCCATAATTCCGGCTACTTGTGCAACAGAAAGGACATCCCCTTTACCAATGGTTTGATCTACGATTTTCGTGTAAATCTCCTTGTTTACCAAAATACTTGAGCGGGCAATCGCGGTTCTGCTTGTTATCTGTTTGTCTGTTATATCCACCATTTTTGCTCTACCTTGTTTATTTATATGAGAAAATTCAGTCATGCTATCACCAACCTTCATCCCTATTATACGATAACAACTTGTGATACTCCTCACCATTATACTATAACAAAACATGTTATAATAGAAAGATCTTGACAGGAAGGGTTACCAATGAACATGAAACGAATACTATACATAATATTAGCTCTTGCCTTAATAACGGCATGTCAGCAGGAAAAAGAAGAAATAACGATTTCGGCAGCGGCATCCTTAACGGACACATTACAAGAAATTATAAATCAGTTTGAAGAGGAAAACCCTCATATCACCGTTTCACTTAATCTAGGCGGATCAGGTTCATTGAGTCAACAAATTATACAAGGGGCACCAGCAGATATCTTCTTTTCTGCGTCTCTTCCACATTTTGAACGGGTTTTACAAGAAGGGTTAATCGAGGAAGAGAGTGCTCACGCTTTATTAGCCAATCAACTAGTGTGGATTCAGCCACAAAATGTTCAACTAGCTACTACAGTCAAATCATTTGATCAAATGGCAATTGGTACACCAGTAACCGTACCAGCTGGTAACTATGCAAAACAAGTGTTGGTAGCGCAAGGAATTTATAAGGAAATAGAAGAGCAACTCATTTTTACGAAAGATGTTAGACAAGTCGTGCAATATGTAGAAAGTAATAATGTAGATGCAGGCATTGTTTATCGAACGGATGCGATGATCTCTGATAAGGTGCAAATCAATGAAACTTTGCCATTGGGAGAGCATGAACCAATCATATACCCCATAGGTATCATTAAGGATTCCCAAGCGGTTGAAGCTTTTTATAACTATTTACAGTCAGAAGCTGCACTCGAAATATTTCAACAATACGGATTTCAAGAAATAGATGGTGACACAGATGGAAGCATTTTTTCAACCGATTAAATTATCATTAATTGTTGCAAGTATAGCATTATTAATCGTCTTTATTTTAGGCGTTTCAGCAGCATGGCTGATGTCCAAAAAAAAGTTTAGAGGAAAAGTGTTAATTGAAACGATATTATTATTGCCAATCGTTTTACCTCCCACTGTAATTGGGTTTATGTTAATAATGGTATTTGGTCAAAACGGATTGTTAGGTAAATTAACTAATCTGTTGTTTAATCAGTCCCTAATGTTTACAATTTGGGCAGCAGTTATCGCAGCAGTGGTGGTTGCTTTTCCCCTCATGTATCAATCTGTCAAAACAGGGTTAACATTCGTGGATCACGCTATTGAAGATGCAGCAAGAGTAGATGGAGCTAATGAGTGGAAGATTTTTCGCTATATTACATTGCCATTAATTCAGAGGTCTATTCTTACCGGAGCCATTCTCAGCTTTGCCCGAGCTTTAGGCGAATTTGGCGCTACACTAATGTTTGCTGGGAATATTCCTGGACGTACGCAGACAATACCAATGGCGATTTATGTAGCATTTGAATCCAATAAAATGACATTAGCATGGGCATGGGTTTTGTCTATCATTGTCGTATCTTTTGTTATGCTATTTTTTATACGTAAATCTGCCTAAAAAATAGTCATAAATTTGTAAAAACCACACAATGCAAACGCTATCAATGCGTGTTAGAATAGAAGGAAATCACAAAAGAAGTTGAGGAGATTAGGATGAATGATCATTTATATAGATGGAGAAATAAAGAAATTCGTAAGCAAGTAGCTGTTATTGATGGCAAAGAGTCACCTACACTGATTTTGACAAATGCCTATTATTTAAACGTTTTTTTAAGAAAATGGCTGGAGGCTCATATTTGGATTTACCACGACCGAATTGTATATGTGGGTTCGAAATTACCAACATCCTTAACAGGTATAGAAGTAGTGGATTGCACAGGTAAATATGTGGTGCCAGGATATATTGAACCACATGCACATCCGTTTCAACTTTATAATCCTTATGAACTAGCTATGTATGCCGGGCAAACAGGAACAACAACATTGATGAACGACAACTTACCATGGCTTTATTTAACAGACAGAGAGAAAGCGTTTTCATTATTAGAGGATTTCATGCAGATTCCTGTATCGATGTACTGGTGGGCCCGGTTTGACTCTCAATCTGAAATCAATGAAGAACAAGAAATTTTTACGGATGAAGAAGTGCAAGCGTGGTTACAGCATGAAGCAGTCGTACAAGGTGGGGAATTAACAGCATGGCCGCAAGTGATGCGCAATGACGACCGTATTCTGTACTGGATGCAGGAAGCAAAGCGGCTTCGTAAACCAGTTGAAGGACATTTTCCGGGAGCTTCTGAGCATACATTAGTGAAGCTAAAGCTACTCGGTGTTAGTTCAGATCATGAAGCCTTATCTGGTGAAGAAGTATATAACCGTTTATCAATGGGATATCGCGTAGGTTTGCGCAATTCATCAGTTCGCCCTGATTTGCAAAAGCTGCTGAAAGAACTGCACGAGCTTGGTCTTGAGTCATATGATTTCTTAACGATGACGACTGATGGATCGACACCTGCTTTTTATGAGAATGGTGTGATTAATCAGTGTATCCAAATCGCCATTGACAGTGGTGTACCTGAGATTGAAGCGTATATGATGGCAACCTACAATGCGGCAGAGCAATTTCATTTAGAAGAGCGACTTGGTGGCATTGCACCAGGCAGAGTAGCACACCTGAATATTTTATCTGAAAAGAATAATGCCACACCTGAATCGGTTATAGCAAAAGGAAAATGGTTGAAAAAAGCTGGTAAGCTAATAGATCAACATATCGAAATAGATTGGGATAAATATGGATTAGGAGAGCTTACATTAGATTGGCAGTTATCAGAAAAAGACTTGCAATTCTCGATGCCGGTCGGGCTGAAAATGGTCAATGATGTGATCATGAAACCATATCCCATTACGATTGATGCCAATACAGAGGAAATAACGAATTCAACTGATGAATCGTTCTTGATGTTGATTGATCGTGAAGGAAAATGGCGCGTGAATACGATTGTTAAAGGATTCACGAAAACATTAGGAGGATTAGCCAGCTCCTATTCCTTAACTGGTGATATCGTCTTAATTGGAAAAAATAAATCGGATCTGCTACTTGCATTTTCAAGAATGAAAGAAATTGGTGGAGGTATTGTTCTTGTTCATGAAGGCAAAGTGATATTGGAATTGCCGCTACAAATTGCAGGTATGATGTACAAAGGCAAGCTACCAAAATTGATAGAGGAAGACAGAAAATTAAAAGAAATTTTAATAGGCCACGGCTATCAATATGACGATCCGCCATACAATTTATTATTTTTGTCATCTATGCATCTACCATTTGTTCGTATTACACCACTAGGAATTATCGATGTGAAGAAAAAAGAGATTCTCTTCCCAGCGATTATGCGCTAAAGGTGCACCTACTTTCAGTTATTCAAGATCCTTGCGAATTAATAAGAGGTTGGCGGTTAGTCAACTTTCCACTATAATGAAGATAGTTCTATCGGCATGCAATGAATAGGCATGCCGATATTCGGTTTATTACTATTTTTTAGATGAAAAGGTGGCCTTTTTAATGAAGAAACTATGTTTACTATTTATTTTTGTGATTTTCTCATTAGTAGCATGTACAAATAATGATAGTAGAGTAGCTAATGAGGAAGAACAGGAAGAACCAGAAGAAATGGAGGAAAAGGAAGAAATACCTGTTCCTGAAAAGCCAAAGAGTGTTTATCCTTTGACAGGTTTAGAGGTAGAAAGAGAATTGAAAGATCGAATGGTCGCGATTATGGTGAATAACCATCCGAAAGCACGGCCCCAAACAGGACTTTCGCAGGCAGATATAGTGTTTGAAATTCTTGCAGAAGGTAATGTTACTCGTTTTCTCGCAATTTATCACAGTAATATACCTGATCGAGTTGGTCCAGTCAGAAGTGCTAGACCATACTATTTTAATCTAGCAAATGATTATGATGCGATCTATGTCTACCATGGTGCTGCAGATCATATTGAAAATATGATTCAAACAGGTGCTGTGCAAGGATTAAATGGAATGTACTATGACAATGATAAGGTACTTTTTGAAAGGTCAACTGACCGAGTTGCACCACATAATTCCTATACAATGTTTGATGGTATTTATCAACGGGCAGAGGAAAAAGGTTATGAAATTGAGGCAGATTATCAACCAATGACTTTTTTAGATGACGAAAATATAGAAGGTGAACAAGCTTTTGATATAAGCTTTAACTATGGAAATAATAGTGTGAGTTATCACTATGATGAAGTAACGGAAAAATATTTACGATATAGTGATGGCGTGCAGACGGTTGAATATGCCGATAGTACCCCTATTGAGTTGGATAATGTGCTAATTATCGAAACAACTCATCAAGTAATAGATGAGGAAGGACGTCGAGAGATTGACCTTCAGTCCGGAGGAAATGCTTTATTACTACAGCAAGGTAAAGTACAAGACGTGCAATGGGAACGAAATGATGGTAGAATAATTCCAACGAAAGATGGACAAGCTGTTCCGTTTGTTCCAGGACAAACTTGGATTAATGTGATCCCTATAAACCCTGGCATTGATAGTGTAGAGCTATCAAGCAGCGACACGGAATAAAAAGGAGAGGTGTATACCATGCAAATCGATAAATTGCGTGGCAAAGAATTGGACCAACTATTTGATGCTATTTTATCGCTGGAAGACCGGGAAGAGTGCTATCGTTTTTTTGATGATATTGCAACCATGAATGAAATTCAATCATTGGCACAACGGCTACAAGTTGCAAAAATGTTAGATGAAGGCAGAACATACACTGCCATTGCAGAAGAATCAAGCGCATCCACGACAACGATATCTCGTGTAAAGAGATGCCTGGCATATGGGACCGATGGATATCGTATGGTGTTGGACCGATTAAAGGAAAAAGAGTAAGATAAAAGAGTGCCTCTTATAATAGAGGGACTCTTTTTCGGTGTTGAAAAAGCATCCAGAAAAATAAACATTGGAGGTAGAATCTATGATTCGTTTTGGAGTGATTGGTACGAATTGGATTACCGATCGATTTATTGATGGAGCAAGTAAGCTAGAGCATTTTCAATTAAAGGCTGTATACTCAAGGACAGCAGAAAAAGCATTAGAGTTTGCTGATAAATATAAAGTGGAGCATACCTATACAGATCTAAATGAACTTGCAAGTAGTGACCAAATCGATGCAGTTTATATCGCTTCACCGACTGCATTACATAGCAAACATGCGATTACTTGTATGCAAGGTGGGAAACATGTAATCGTTGAGAAACCTTTTGCTTCCAATGAAGAAGAAGTACGAGCAATGATTGAAACGGCAAAGCAAAACAATGTTACATTAATGGAAGCAATGAAAACAACACATCTCCCTAATTTTAATCTGATGAAGGAAAATCTCGATAAAATCGGACCTGTTCGTCGTTACGTCGCAAACTTCTGCCAATATTCCTCACGTTATGATAAATATAAAAAAGGAATTGTATTAAACGCATTTAAGCCGGAGCTATCTAACGGGTCCCTGATGGATATCGGTGTCTATTGTATTTATCCGATGGTTGCTTTATTCGGTGGTCCAGAACGTGTGAAGGCAACTGCCTTTATGCTGGAGTCAGGTGTTGACGGAGAAGGAACGGTAACCGTAGACTATCCTTCTTTAAATGGTGTCTGCATGTTTTCTAAAATCACCAATTCAGAAATGCCATCGGAAATCCAAGGAGAAAATGGCTCGATTGTGATCGGGAAATTTTCAGATATGGATGATATAAAAATTGTCTACAAAGATGGCTCTGAGGAGATATTGGACGTGGGACAAGAAGAGAACACGATGTATTATGAAGCAAAGTCATTTATGGAATCGATTGAAAACAATGAAATAGAAAATAAAGTAAATACATGGGAAAACTCATTGGAAATAATGCGAATTCTTGATCAAGCCAGAAAAGAAATTGGATTAGTATTTCCCGCTGATAGGAGATAGCTCTTTACAACCCCCTATTTAACTGGATAGGGGGTTTTTCTGTAAGTTGCAAGAAGAGCCCCGAACTTGCAAGAAAGTAGTGTGGAACCTCACTACATTTTTATTTACAGCAAGTATAAAAAGGTGTATCATTGACTAATGACTAAAAATGTATTATAGTCATTTTTTAGGAGGAAGTCTAAATTGGATAGAAAACAACTTATTATCAATGCAGCATCACAATCTTTTTCACAATTTGGTTATAAAGCTACTACAATGGACCAAGTCTCTAAAATTGCCCATGTAGGTAAAGGCACCATTTATCTGTATTTTTCTAATAAAGAAGATCTGCTCAGGGAAATAATGAAAGATGTTGCACAAGAAATGCGTGCTGTTGCCAATCAAACTATTCAAGAGGATCAAGCATTTATTAATAATTTTAATGCAGCACTAAATGGCATTTTGGAATTTAGGGAACAACATGAACTAATTATTAAGTTATCACAAGAGTTAAAAGATTTTGGTACACCTGCTGTAGCTGAAGCACTTCGATCTTTAGAGGAAGAAATTTGTAACTATATTGAGGAGAAAATAGCACAAGCTGTAAAGAGAAACGAAATAAAAGATTGTGATCCGAAAATCACTTCCTTTTTAATGTTTAAAATGTACATTAATTTAGTTAATGATTGGAAGGAACGCCATCAACCATTATCAAAAGATAAGGTGGCATCCCTTATTAACTTATACTTTATAGAAGGCTTGGCACCGTAGAAACACTTCATCACAGAAATGGATGATTGATCAAACTCGGTACCTTTCAGACCTTCATCTACCAGTGATTTACTGGCATAGTCGCTACGTTTCTATACGGGCGCTTTTCTTATGTAGTATATGACCAAAATTACAAAATGGTCATTGGTCATTAAATGGAGGTATAGTAGTGAAAAATAGTTGGAATATTTTCAAACAAGATTTAAATAACATCAGACGCGTTCCACTTGTCGGCTTTTTGTTACTAGGGTTAGCAATATTGCCCTCGTTATACGCATGGTTTAATCTAGGGGCAGCATGGGATCCGTATGCAAATACGGAGGAAGTGAAGGTGGCCATTGTTAATGATGATGAAGGAACGGAATTACAAGGGGAAACAATTAAAATTGGCGAGCAATTAGAGGAGAATTTAAAGGAAAACGAAAGCTTAGGCTGGGTATTTACCACCAAAGAGGAAGCAGAAAAAGGTATACGCAATGGGGACTATTATGCCGGGATTTTTATAGATGCTAATTTCTCAGAAGAACTTGCCAACGTAATAGAAGGCGAACCTACACAAGCAACCGTAACCTATCAAGTTAACGAGAAGAAAAATGCTATTGCACCGAAAATGACTTCTGCAGGAGCATCCACGATCGTAAATACTATTAATAATCAATTTGTTGACGAAGCGGCCAAAACACTTTTTGAAGAATTTAACAAGCTCGGCATTCGTTTAGAAGAAGACTTACCAACGATAAGAAAAATAAAAAATGCATTATATGAGCTTGATGAAAATATGCCTGAAATAGTTCGAGTCGGTGAGTTTATTGAAAAGATTGACGAGGATTGGGATGAAATAGATGAGCAAATTGATCATTTTATGACCATTCAAGACTACTTGCCACAAATCAATGAAGGCGCAGATCAAATTCTGACATTACAGAAGCAATTCCCTAAAATATATGAAATAACGAATCATATTACAGAAGTCGAGGATGCGTTACCAACGATTGCAAAGGCAGTTGATGGATTTAATGAAATGGATTCCATGTTGGATGAGATCGATAGCTTTTTGGAGGATTCCCAACAACAATTATCGGATACTAAAGGGGAAATACAATCAACACGATCGATGTTAAATGAAATAGATGAGCATGCAACAACGATTGAAGAATATGCAAATGATTTCCAATCCTTTCTTTCGGAAGCAAACTTAGACGCTGATCCTTTTGTTCGTGCTTTTCAAACACAATTGGTAGAAATGAATCAAACATTGTCAGCGTTACATGCTGTAATGCAAAATATAGAAACGGAAGGAGACGCAGCTGCAAAGGAACAAGATTTACGTAGTATTCAACAGGAGATTGAACAACACCATGCATATCTTGAAAGTAATATTCAAGTATATTCGAATCTCAATAAACTTTCGGACGATAATATCGCTGGATTTATCGAGGAAATGGAACAAACGAAAGCTAGCTTCCATCAACTGAATCAAGATGTCGAACAGCTACTAACAGGTTCGGTCAATGAGGGAATATATCAGCATATCCAAACAACACAAGATCATTTAGAAAACCTGTCTGTATGGTTAGATGCCAATGGCCATGATAGCTTAAATAATAGTTTTGCGCAATTACAAGGTATGATCACTGATTCCGATATGGAGATGGATCAGCTTCATGAGATAAACGAATCATTACAGTCATTTTTGAGTAGCACAGTTGAAGTTATGAATACTATTGATCAAGATATTACAGAAATAAGAAAGGACTTGCCAGAAATTCAGGAAAAATGGCAAGAGGTGAATGGGAAAATGCAAGAAACTTTCCCATTAGTAGAGAATGCTATTCATGATTTTGGGAATTTTGTTGAAAATGATTTACCAAATGTGGAGGAGAAGGTAAATACGTTAGCTAATTTTATTGAAGCTGATTTACCTCGAATAGAAGATACGTATTTACAAGTAGTGGAAGAAATCGAGAAAAATTTACCGACAGCTGAGTCTGCTATTCACCAGTTAGCCACCTTTAGCAAGGAAAAGTTACCTGAATTGCAAAAAGGTGTAGCTGATGCAGCAGATAAAGTGCATGAAGTAGAAGACGAGGATCAATTAAATCAGTTAATATCCATATTAAGAAATGACTTAGCGGATGAAGGTGATTTTTTTGCTAGTCCAGTTCATCTAGAAGAGGAAGAGGTTTTTCCTGTACCAAACTATGGTTCAGCAAATGCTCCTTTTTATACTACTCTATCTTTATGGGTCGGAGCATTATTACTTTCGAACCTGGTTTCAACAAATTTGCATAAATTAGACATGCGTGAAAATTATACATTGCGTCAAATTTACTTTGGCAGGATGATTCTTTTTCTTATTGTCGGCATTTTACAGGCAATTATTGTTAGTATTGGAAATTTAACAATTTTACAGGTGTATACTAGTAATTCGATACTGTTTGTAATTTTTACCGTATTAATCGCCATAACGTTTATGACGATAGTTTATACGTTTGCATCTATTCTAGGGAATATAGGAAAAGCATTAATGATTGTGCTATTAGTGTTGCAATTATCTAGTGGTGGTGGAACATTTCCGATCGAAGTAGCCCCGCCATTCTTTCAACATTTACATCCTTTTATGCCATTTTCCTACGGTATTGATTTATTACGTGAAGCGGTCGGTGGAGTCGTGCCTGAAGTTGCGTGGTATAACATTTTAATGTTAGTCGTTTTCTGGATTATCGCTATTGTCATAGGAATATTACTAAAACCATTGCTTGCAAACAGAATTGAACATACTGCACGTAAATCAAAAGAAAGTAGGTTAATTGAGTAACCTGAAGGTAGTGGCTCTGCTTTTTGTCACGGTGCTAATTGTCTGAAAGCACCAAAAGAAAAGAGGTTGTCCTCATTAAAGAGAGACAACCTCTTTCTAATTAATTTCGAATTAAATGATCAAATGCCCCTAATGCGGCTGTTGCACCAGAACCCATTGAAATAATGATTTGTTTATAAGCACTATTTGTACAGTCGCCTGCTGCAAATACACCAGGTATACTAGTAGTACCGCGCTCATCAACAACGATTTCACCGAATTTGTTTAACTCAACCGTGTCTCTTAACCATTCGGTGTTAGGTATGAGACCGATTTGAATGAAGACACCAGCAAGTTCGATGCTTTTCTCTTCTTCTGTTTCACGATCGACATATTTTAGTCCTTCGACTTTATCAGAACCATAAATTTCAGAAGTTCTTGCGTTTGTAAGCACTGTTACATTAGAAAGGCTATATAAGCGCTCTTGTAAAACTTGATCAGCTTTCAACTCTGGAGCGAATTCAATCAAAGTTACGTGCTTAACGATTCCTGCTAAATCAATAGCTGCTTCAACACCAGAGTTTCCACCACCGATAACCGCAACATCTTTTCCTTCAAAGATTGGACCATCACAGTGAGGGCAGTATGCTACACCTTTGTTTTTGAATTCTGCTTCACCAGGAACGCCGATATTGCGCCAACGTGCACCTGTTGAAAGTACAATGGTTTTACTTTTCAGTGTTGCACCATTTTCTAGTTCAAGTTCAAAAAGGTCTTTTTTCTGTAAAGACTTCGCACGCATAGAGTTCATGATATCCACATCATAATCACGAACATGTTCTTCCATATTAGCAACTAATTTTGGACCTTCTGTATACTTCGTTGTGATAAAGTTTTCAATACCTAATGTATCTTGAACCTGACCACCGAGGCGTTCAGCCACAATCCCCGTGCGAATACCTTTACGTGCAGCATAAATGGCAGCACTAGAACCTGCAGGACCTCCACCAACTACTAAGACATCATATGGATCTTTCTCATTTAGTTCTGAAATGTCCGCAGTACTTCCTAACGCTTCTAGGATACTTTCAATCGTTTGTCGGCCATCAACAAATGGTTCCCCATTTAAATAGACAGAAGGAACAGCTAGGATATCTTTACTATCCACTTCTTCTTTAAAAGCAGATCCTTCCACCATTGTATGTGTAATATCAGGATGTACAACACTCATGATGTTTAGAGCTTGGACAACATCAGGGCATTTTTGGCATGATAAGCTTACATATGTTTCAAAATGTAATGGACCTTCCAATTTTTTAATTTGTTCAATAATAGCATTTTCCACTTTTGGTGGACGTCCACTTACTTGTAATAAAGCTAACACAAGAGAAGTAAACTCATGACCAAGTGGGACACCTGCGAAAACAACGCCAGTGTCCTCACCTACACGATTGATGCTAAAACTTGGAGTGCGGTCAAAAGATCCTTGCTCTACGGTGATTTTATCAGACATGCTTGCAATTTCATTAACTAGTTCGTCTACTTCTTTTGAAACATTATCAGATCCAATACTTGTCTTGATAACAATATCATTTTCTAATAGTTTCAAATATTCATTAAGTTGTGCTTTTATTTCTTGATCAAGCATTTTGACCCTCTTTTCTTATATTTCTGAGAAAGATATAGCTACGAGCACCAGCCACTAGCCCCCTATAATCGCCAATTTCGGTCAGGTCCTCTGACCAACATCGATACTAGAATTTCTTGTTTGATATGACCCTCGGAGAGAGTGGCGTGGTACAGGCACTCTTTGCTTTTCTTAGATTTTACCTACTAAGTCGATACTTGGTTTAAGTGTTTCGCCGCCTTCTTCCCATTTAGCAGGGCATACTTCCCCTGGGTTGTTACGTACGTATTGTGCAGCTTTAATTTTCGAAATTAATGTACTTGCGTCACGACCAATACCTTCTGCATTAATCTCTGCTGCTTGAATTACACCATCAGGATCAATAATGAACGTTCCTCGATCAGCTAAACCTTCCTCTTCACGTAGTACATCAAAGTTTTGAGAGATGATGTGTGAAGGGTCACCGATCATGGTGTATTCAATCTTTCCAATTGCATCAGAGCTTTCGTGCCATGCTTTATGGGTGAAGTGAGTGTCAGTAGAAACAGAGTAAACTTCTACACCTAATTTTTGTAATTCAGCATATTGATTTTGTAAATCCTCTAATTCAGTTGGACAGACGAATGTAAAGTCTGCCGGATAGAAACAAACAATGCTCCACTGGCCTTTGAAATTTTCTTCTGTTACATCAATGAATTCTCCTTGACGAAAAGCAGATGCTTGAAATGGTAGTACTTCTTTTCCGATTAATGACATAGTGATTGTCCTCCTAATTTTTTTTCTTTGTTTGTTTTTTCTGGTAATGGTATCCATTCCCTATCAAACATTATTATAAAATAGATTATCTTACAAGTGTAACGATATAATATATCGTTCATAAATTTGTAAGAAATCCTAGAGAGCACAGAATGGTAACATGACGCACAGGAATTCTAGTTTCACGCTAATAACTGGACGATTGGATCTTTGATCTAAGTGGTAAGAAATGACGCTTTTCTACCATTCTGAACGTAAGATTCGCAGTTTATTCACCTTTTCCAAATAATTACGAATAACATGCGCAGCTTTTAAAAATAACGTCCACACATCTATAGAATGGAATGGACCTTAGTCCTTTTAGTCTAGTAGTTGCTTGTATGTTTTTGGAAAAAGGACATTTCATCTGTGTTCCATAAAATGGATCCTTCTACTCGTCCACTAACGATTATGACGTTTTCTTAAAATCTTTACCTATATCATTCTAAAAAGGTGTATATTTTTGCTATAATGAAATAATGGATATAGAATCGTCATTATTGGAGGCTTAGATGGTGTATAATATCGACGAATGGAAACATATCTTCAAGTTAGATCCTGCTAAAGAGATCTCTGAAGAAATGATAGATAAAATATGTGAGTCAGGAACAGATGCGATCATGGTCGGTGGTACAGACAATGTAACATTGGATGGTGTACTGCAATTATTAAGTAGCATCCGCCGTCACACGGTACCTGTTATTTTAGAGATATCTACAATGGAATCAGTAACACCAGGTTACGACTATTACTTTGTGCCAATGGTGCTAAACAGTCAAGATAAAAAATGGATGATGGATATTCAACATCAAGCAGTGGTCGAATATGGTGACATCATTAATTGGGACGAGATGTTTGCTGAAGGATATTGTATTATGAATGATAAGTCAAAAGTGTATCAGCATGCTAATTGCAAGCTACCAACCAAAGACGAAGTGATTGCTTATGCAAGAATGGCAGAACATTTATTTAGGCTACCTTTTTTCTATTTAGAATACAGTGGTATATATGGTGATCCGGCACTTGTACAATCAATCAGTCGGGAGCTTCATAATACAAAATTGATTTATGGCGGTGGCATTGCAACAAAAGAGCAAGCTGCTGAGGTCAGTGCATATGCCGATATAATCGTGGTCGGTAACGCATTATATGATAATCCGAAAGAAGCCTTAAAAACGGTGGAAGCAACAAAGTAGAAGGACGGTGTTACAATGAGTCGGATGATGCACGACTTGTTAAAAGGATTAAATAAAGAACAGCGTGAAGCTGTACAGCATACAGAAGGGCCGTTATTAATCATGGCCGGGGCGGGAAGTGGAAAAACACGCGTACTGACCCACCGTATTGCTTATTTATTGGATGAAAAGGAAGTTTCTCCACGTAATATTTTAGCGATTACCTTTACCAATAAAGCAGCACGGGAGATGAAGGAAAGAATAGCCGATCTTGTTGGGGCATACGGAGCAGATATGTGGGTATCGACCTTTCACTCTATGTGTGTACGGATCCTGAGAAGAGATATTGATAGGATCGGATATAGTCGAAATTTTTCGATTCTAGACAGTGGTGATCAGCTGACTGTCATCAAAAATATTGTGAAGGATAAAAATATTGATGCTAAAAAATTCGAGCCGAGGGCAATTCTAGGTACCATTAGTAGTGCGAAAAATGAACTGATTACACCAGAAAAATTTGCGGAATCAGTTAATAACTTTTTTGATCGCCAAGTTTCGGAAGTGTATATCGAATACCAACGTCGATTACGTAAAAATCAAGCACTCGACTTTGATGACTTAATCATGCAGACTATTCATCTATTTCAGCGCGTGCCAGAAGTATTAGAATATTATCAGCGACGGTTCCAATATATTCATGTGGATGAGTATCAAGATACGAACCATGCTCAGTATTCCTTAGTAAAGCAGTTGGCCGCACGTTTTCAAAATCTTTGTGTTGTTGGTGACTCTGATCAGTCCATCTATGCATGGCGTGGTGCGGATATTTCCAATATTCTTTCCTTTGAAAAGGATTATCCGTCAGCACGTGTTGTCATGCTTGAGCAAAATTACCGATCGACGAAGTCCATTCTTCAGGCTGCTAACCAGGTCATTGAAAACAACACTGGGAGAAAACCGAAAAATCTATGGACAGAAAATCAAGACGGGAATAAAATTCGCTATTTTCAAGCATCCACAGAACGTGAGGAAGGTTTGTTTGTAGCTGAACGGATTGAAGAACTGGTACAACAAAATAAATATAAGCATAAGGATATTGCGATTTTGTATCGGACAAATGCCCAATCACGTGCAATTGAGGAAACCTTTATGAAAGCAAATATTCCTTATCAAATGGTCGGGGGGACAAAGTTCTACGATCGTAAGGAAATTAAAGATCTACTTGCTTACTTGCGTTTAATCGTCAATCCGGATGATGATATCAGTTTTGCCAGAGTGGTTAATGTACCTAAACGTGGTATCGGAAAAACATCAATGGACAAACTAGAGGCTTATGCAGCAGCAAATGATATCTCCTTCTATACCGCAGTACAAGAAGTAGACTTTGTAGGTGTCAGTGCAAAAGCAGCTAAATCATTAATGGAATTTGGCCAGATGATTAAAAACTGGGAACAGCAGCAGGAATTTCTGAGTGCAACAGATATGGTTGATGAAGTAATTGAAAAAACAGGCTATGAAGAAATGCTTCTCAATGAACGAAGCATTGAAGCACAAACACGCCTAGAAAACATCGAAGAATTCAAGACCGTTACGAAGCATTTTGAGGAAACAAATGAAGACAAAACGCTGGTTAATTTTCTGACTGACTTAGCATTGGTTTCTGATATTGACCGAATGGACGATGATCCGACATCAGAGGATAGTGTCACGATGATGACACTGCACGCAGCAAAAGGATTAGAGTTTCCTGTAGTCTTTTTGATTGGAATGGAGGAGAGTGTTTTTCCGCATAGCCGTTCCATGATGGATGAGGAGCAGATGCAGGAGGAACGACGTCTTGCTTATGTAGGGATTACTAGAGCAGAGGAGTTATTGCACGTTTCACATGCAAAGATGCGTACATTATTTGGTCGAACAAATATGAACCCTGTAAGTCGCTTTATTGATGAAATTCCAAGTGAATTATTAGAAGGAAAGGAAGAATTACAGGAATCAACGTTTGGCTCACCGTTTGGGCGAATTGCGATTAACGATCAGGATTTACCTTTCGAAAAACAAGAAAAAGCCAAACGCAAACCAATACGTAATGTTAATCCAACAACCGGCGGAGAAAAAGAAGCATGGAATGTTGGTGACAAAGTCAATCATAAAAAATGGGGGCAAGGAACAGTTGTCAAAGTGGAGGGTTCTGGTGATGCAATGGAATTAGATATTGCATTTCCGGCACCAACAGGTATTAAACGACTGCTTGCCAAATTCGCTCCCATCACGAAAGTGTAAGAAGGAGGTGCTTGCTAATGAAGGAACAAGAAGCACGTAAGAAAATAATTGCCTTAAGAGAAAAGTTAAATGAATATAATTACCAATACCATGTATTAGATACCCCAAGTGTATCGGATGCAGAATATGATATGAAAATGAAGGAATTAAAAGCAATTGAAGCTGAATTCCCTGAATTAATTACGCCGGACTCTCCTACACAACGAGTCGGTGGAGAACCTTTAGATGCATTTAAAAAAGTTACCCATCGTGTACCAATGTTGAGCTTAGGAAATGCCTTTAATGAAGAAGACTTAAAGGATTTTGACCGCCGTGTTCGTGAAGGCTTAGATGCTGACAAGGTTACCTATGTCTGTGAATTGAAAATCGATGGGCTGGCGATATCCTTACGATATCAGGATGGTCTTTTTGTCCAAGGTGCTACTCGGGGGGATGGAACGACCGGTGAGGACATAACAAGTAATTTAAAAACAATCAGAAGTATCCCTTTGAGAATTAAGGACCATTCCCCGATTGAAGTTCGCGGGGAAGCATATATGCCACAGAAAGCATTTCTTGCTTTAAACGAAGAACGTGAGAGAAATGAAGAAGAACCTTTTGCTAATCCTCGAAATGCAGCGGCAGGTTCTTTACGCCAGCTTGATCCGAAAATTGCTGCAAAACGTCATTTGGATATTTTTCTGTATGCGGTAGGTGAATGGGAATCCGGAGTTTTAGAAACCCATAGTGAACGCCTCACTTATCTCAAGGAATTAGGCTTTAAGACTAATCCAGAATGGCGAAAATGTCATGGTATCGATGAAGTGATAGAATATGTCGAAGAGTGGGTAGAAAAAAGAGCAACACTTTCCTATGATATTGACGGGATCGTTATAAAAGTCGATAATCTTGAAGCACAGGAGCAGCTTGGATTTACAGCAAAGAGTCCACGGTGGGCAATTGCTTATAAATTCCCCGCAGAAGAAGCAGTGACTAAGCTGACAGATATTGAATTAAGTGTTGGAAGGACTGGTGTTGTCACACCGACTGCTATTCTGGAACCTGTTAAAGTCGCAGGTACGACTGTACAACGGGCATCTCTTCACAATGAAGATTTAATTAAGGAAAAAGATATCCGTATTGGTGACACAGTTGTGATTAAAAAAGCCGGTGATATCATTCCTGAAGTTGTCCGTGTTGTCACAGATATGCGTACAGAAGAACAGCTGCCTTTTGCAATGCCGGAAGTATGTCCGTCTTGTGGAGACGAGCTTGTCCGTTTAGAAGAAGAGGTTGCTTTACGTTGTATTAATCCAAACTGTCCAGCACAATTAAAAGAAGGCCTGATTCACTTTGTATCGAGACTAGCAATGAACATTGAAGGACTTGGTGAAAAAGTAATAGAGCAACTATTCCAGGCCGAATATATTCATACGATTGCTGACCTTTATCGGTTGGAGCGAGATGAATTATTAAAATTAGAGCGGATGGGTGAGAAATCAGTAGAAAACTTGTTAAATGCTATCGAAAATTCGAAAGAAAACTCGTTAGAACGATTGCTCTTCGGTCTTGGCATTCGTTATGTTGGCTCGAAGGCTGCAAGAACATTGGCAGCACACTTTGAAACAATCGAGCGTCTGCAGGCAGCAAGCTTTGAAGATTTAATAGCAATCGATGAAATAGGCGATAAAATGGCAGATTCGATTGTTCAATATTTCGAGGATGATAAAGTACAACAGCTTATCATCGAATTAAAAGAATTAGGCTTAAATCTTTCGTACAAAGGACCAAAAGTTAGTGAAGCACCGGCAGATAGTGCTTTTGCAGGTAAAACGGTTGTCTTAACAGGTAAATTAGCGATCTATACAAGACAAGAAGCAAAACAGCAAATTGAAGCACTTGGCGGTAACGTAACAGGAAGTGTAAGTAAGAAGACAGATCTACTTATCGCTGGAGAAGATGCCGGTTCCAAACTGGATAAGGCGAAAAAGCTAGAAGTTGAAATTTGGGATGAAGCTAAGCTCCAAGAAGTGTTAGAGGAGGAAGCATAATGAGGAAAATAGTAGCTAGCCTCTTCATTATCATATTGTTAGTAGGATGTGCACCAGATTTTGGGGATCGAGAAGAAGCTGTAATTGATGAAAGTATAGATGAATCATTAGAAGAAACAGCGATCATTCCGAAATATAATCTGAACGAGGACAATTACAGAGTATTAATTGACTCCAACTTAAGCCAAGCAAGAGGTGTAATTACCAATCAAGTCGCAAATCGATTAGATATCGATGAACTGGAGGAAGGGTTAAGACGGCACTCAATGGAAGTATATGACCCTGAAACATATTATTTCCAGGAAGGTCAATATTTAACAGATGATATACTTTATAGTTGGCTAGATCGTTATGATGAAGATAAACAGCCACTCGGGCTGAACCCAGAAGCAGATGAATCCAAAGAAGATGAAGACAGGAAAAAAGAGGAAGAAAACAATCCGAAATATCTTTCCCATATTTTAGAACAAAACTATCTACGAAAAACGGAAGATGATGCCGTTGAATTGGCTGGAATATCTATCGGGATTGCGATGAAATCTGTCTACCGATTCCAGACTGAAACTGGTGGGCCGTATTATTATGAAGATATTTCTGAGAGTGAAATGATGAGTGAAGCTAATCAAATAGCAGAGGAAGTCGTACAACGAATTCGTCAAATGGAAGGACTTGAAAATGTCCCTATTATGTTAGCTATCTATCGTGAAGAATCCCACAGTTCACTTGTGCCTGGTAACTTTGTTGCTAAAACAAATATAGCTGGTGACAGCGCATCTGTTGGTGATTGGCAGGATATAAATGAGGAAAATGTATTGTTTCCATCCAATTATGGACAAAATACGTACCCTGATGTATGGGCAACATTAGTCGATTTTGAATCAGATATTGGATCCTATTTTCCTAATTACGTAAGTGTTATTGGAAAGGGCTTTTTCCAAAATGGTGAGTTACAAAAACTAACGGTGGAAATACCGGTCTCCTTTTATGGCAAAGCTGAATTAATAGGGTTTACCCAATATGCATATGGACTTGTCTTATCCGGTTTCCCTACGGATTATCATTTAGAAATAAATATTACATCAGGTGAAAGACAAGAGGCGTTAATTGTACGAAACCCTGGAGAAGAGGAAGGGTTTGTCCATATATACCGTTAATTCTATTCAAAAATGTTTTGCTAAAATAGGATTAATGGTAAAATAAAGTGAGATTTTGATCAGTGTGGGGCTCGTCCCTGTAGATCATTAGCGAAACTTGTCAGGATGTGAGTGTCTGTTAACCCCCACTTGGCTTCAAGAACTTAAAGTGGGGGTCACAGACGTTTACCACCGAGGTAAAGGTTATATGGATTTTACGAATGTATTATTGGTTTCAACTATATATGGAGGTGAATCAACATGGCAGAAATCTCAAAAGAACAGGTAAAGCATGTTGCAAATCTAGCACGTCTCGCTTTAACAGATAAGGAAGTAGAGACATTTACACAACAATTAGGAGATATCATCAATTATGCAGAGCTTTTGAACGAGTTGGATACAGATAACGTTAAGCCAACAACCCACGTTTTAGACTTAAAAAATGTAATGCGTAAAGATGAACCGAAAGATTGGATAACGAAAGAAGACGCATTAAAAAATGCACCAGATCAAAAAGATGGTCAATTCCGTGTGCCATCAATTCTTGAATAAGGAGGGTTTCTTTTGTCACTTTTTGATTATACGTTAAAGGAATTACAAGAAAAACTACATAATAAAGAAATTACTGTTAGTGATCTTGTCGAAGCTTCATACACTCGTATTAATGAAGTAGATGGTCAAGTTAAAGCATTTTTGACATTAAATGAAGAAGAAGCGAAAAAACAGGCGAAGGAATTAGACGAAAAGCTAGGTTCAGATGCATCGATTTTATACGGGATGCCGATCGGAATTAAAGATAATATCGTCACGAAAGGATTGCGCACAACTTGTGCAAGTCAAATCCTCGATAACTTGAACGATCCATTGTATGATGCAACCGTCATCCAAAAATTAAACGCAGAAAACACGATCAATATTGGGAAATTAAACATGGATGAGTTTGCGATGGGTTCTTCTACAGAGAATTCTAGCTACGAAAATACACGTAACCCATGGAATACGGACTATGTCCCGGGTGGTTCCAGTGGTGGTTCGGCAGCAGCGGTAGCAGCAGGAGAAGTATTTTTCTCACTAGGATCTGATACAGGTGGTTCGATTCGTCAGCCAGCAGCATTCTGTGGTGTAGTTGGGATGAAACCTACATACGGCCTTGTTTCCCGCTTTGGTCTTGTTGCGTTTGCCTCTTCATTGGATCAAATTGGACCAATCACTAGAACCGTAGAAGACAATGCACACTTACTACAGGCAATCGTAGGTCATGATCATATGGATTCCACCTCTGCTAATATAGATATTCCTAATTATAGTGATGCATTTAAAGAAGACGTAAAAGGTTTACGTATTGCTGTACCTAAGGAGTACATACAAGAAGGGGTAGACCCTGAAGTAAAAGAAGCAGTTCTTGCCGCTTTAAAGCAGTATGAAGAATTAGGTGCAACATGGGAAGAGGTATCATTACCACACTCTAAATATGCAGTTGCTGCTTATTACTTACTAGCAGCATCAGAAGCAAGTGCGAACCTAGCGCGTTTCGACGGAGTTCGGTATGGTAAACGTACGGAGAAGAATGTCGACATGGTTGATATGTTCAAAGAATCTCGTGCTGAAGGCTTTGGCGATGAAGTAAAACGTCGAATTATGCTTGGTACATTTGCATTAAGCTCTGGTTATTATGATGCTTACTACAAAAAAGCACAAAAAGTACGTACACTGATTAAAAATGATTTCGAAAAAATCTTTGATGAATTTGATGTAGTAATTGGACCAACAACACCAGCCCCAGCATATAAAATTGGTGAAAAAATCGATGATCCATTAACGATGTATACTGATGACGTATTAACAACACCAGTAAACCTCGCTGGACTTCCAGGTATGTCGATTCCTTGTGGATTCTCAAGCAAAGGTTTACCAATCGGATTACAAATTATCGGCCGACACTTTGATGAATCAACCATTTATCGCACGGCATATGCATACGAACAAGCAACAGATCATCACAAGAAACGTCCTCATTTAGGAGGTGACAAGTAATGACAAATTTTGAAACAGTTATTGGTTTAGAGGTGCACGTGGAGCTAAAAACCGCTTCTAAAATTTTCAGTCCAGCCCCTAACGCTTTCGGATCTGAACCGAATAGCAATGTTAACCCAATCGACTTAGGATATCCTGGTGTATTGCCGGTATTAAATGAAGAAGCGGTCAATTATGCGATGAAAGCAGCAATGGCGTTAAACTGTGAAATTGCAACAGATACAAAATTTGACCGTAAAAACTATTTCTATCCAGACAATCCGAAGGCTTATCAAATTTCTCAATTTGATCAACCGATCGGAGAGAACGGCTGGATTGAAATTGAAGTAAACGGTGAAAAGAAACGGATCGGTATTACTCGTCTTCACTTAGAGGAAGATGCAGGGAAACTAACCCATGGTGATGATGGTTATTCGTTAGTTGACTATAACCGTCAAGGTACTCCACTAGTAGAAATCGTATCGGAACCGGATATCCGTACACCGGAAGAAGCATATGCTTACTTGGAAAAATTAAAAAATATTATTCAATATACAGGTGTATCTGACTGTAAGATGGAGGAAGGCTCTCTTCGCTGTGATGCTAACATCTCGATCCGTCCAGTAGGGCAAGAAGAATTCGGTACTAAAACAGAATTGAAAAACTTAAACTCCTTCTCTTTTGTGCAAAAAGGATTGGAATTTGAAGAAAAACGTCAACGTGAAGTATTACTAAACGGTGGTGAAATTCTTCAGGAAACTCGTCGTTACGATGAGCAAAAGAAAGAAACAATTCTTATGCGTGTCAAAGAGGGTTCTGACGACTATCGTTACTTCCCAGAACCAGACCTTGTTCCATTATATATTGACGATGAGTGGAAAGAACGGATACGTGCTGAAATTCCAGAATTACCAGATGCTCGCCGGGAGCGCTATGTGAAAGAGTTAGACCTGCCAGTTTATGATGCAGGAGTACTAACAAGTACAAAAGAAATGTCTGACTTCTTTGAAGCAACAATCGAAGCAGGTGCAGATACAAAGCAAGCCTCCAACTGGTTGATGGGCGAAGTATCAGCTTACATGAACAAGCAGCAAGTGGAAATACAGGATTTAAAGATGACACCTGAAGCACTTGCAAAAATGATTAAGCTTATCGGAGACGGAACTATATCCTCCAAGATGGCAAAAAAAGTCTTCGCAGAGCTTGTTGAAAATGGTGGCGATCCTGAAAAAATCGTTAAAGAAAAAGGACTAGTGCAAATCTCTGATGAAGGTCAGCTTCGCGAGATTATTACAGGTATCCTTGATGAAAATGAACAATCAATCATCGATTATAAGAATGGTAAAGATAAAGCACTTGGTTTCCTAGTTGGTCAAACAATGAAGGCAACAAAAGGACAAGCCAATCCGCCTATGGTTAACAAAATTATCTTGGAAGAAATCGAAAAACGATAAAAAAGCGAAAGGGCTGTGCAATACATCGCACAGTCCTTTCTTCGCGAGATAGATAACCTTATTCTGTTCACAAATGTATCTAGTAAACAGATGCATTTATCTAAATCATTCGTCATAAAATGTTTGCAAATTTTGTTAAAACGATTATGATGATAGATAGAAGTTACGTTAAGAGGAGAATGACTATGAAACGTGCACGCATTATCTATAATCCAACTTCTGGTCGAGAAGCTTTTAAAAAAGAGTTACCAGAGGTTTTAAGACGCTTTGAAGAAGCAGGATATGAAACCTCTGCCCATGCGACTAGGTATGAAGGTGATGCGACAAATGCTGCAAAAATAGCAGTAGAACGCAAATTTGACCTGATCATTGCTGCAGGTGGAGATGGCACGATTAATGAAGTTGTACATGGAATAGCAGAACAGGAATACCGACCAAAGCTAGCGATTATACCTGTAGGAACCACCAATGACTTCGCAAGAGCACTAGGGATTCCTCGAGAAATCCAGAAAGCTGTCAATGTAATCCTCGAGCATAATATTCGTAAGCTTGATATTGGCAAAGTTAATGATCATTACTTTATGAATATAGCTGGGGGTGGAAAGCTGACAGAATTAACCTATGAAGTACCCAGCAAATTAAAAACAGTACTCGGGCAACTTGCCTACTATTTGAAAGGGATCGAAATGCTTCCATCATTAAAGCCGACAAAAGTAAAAATTGAGTACGACGGCAAGTGGTTTGATGATGAAATTATGCTTTTTCTTGTATCCAATACGAATTCTGTCGGAGGTTTCGAGAAAATTGCACCAGAAGCAAAAATGGATGATGGTTACTTTGATTTACTAATTCTCCGAAAGACCAACCTAGCTGAATTTGTTCGAATTGCCACCCTTGCGACAAAGGGTGCACATATAGAGGATAAGCACATCTTTTACGCTAGAGCAAACCGCATAAAGGTTCATACAGATGAAAAAATGCAGCTTAATTTAGACGGAGAATATGGTGGCCTGTTACCAGGTGAGTTTGAAAACCTCTATCAACATATCGAATTTTTTGTCTCTCAAGAATTCATCGAGAAGCAAGCGAGAATCGAATAGTATCAAAAGGTACATTCTCTGGTAGAGTGTACCTTTATTTTTCGATAAAATGATTGGAATATTTCCCAGGAAATGATGAAATTAGACACGGTATTTTCTATTTGTCGTAAGCTATGATAAAATTTGGACAATATATGATAAGTAAGAATGTCGACTGATCAAAGAAGGCATTACCAGTGAAGAAGGACGTTGATAATATGACAAAAACAGCCCCACCTGTGAAGAAGAACCAAACAATAGAATTAACATTTGAAGATATTACCCACGAAGGTGCCGGAGTGGGAAAAGTAGATGGGTATCCACTTTTTGTTCCTTACGGATTACCTGGTGAAACGGCTGAAGTGAAAGTAATAAAAGTTAAAAAAAACTTCGGATTCGGTCGTTTAGTAGAAATAACAAAAGAAAGTGAAGATCGTGTCAAACCACCATGTAATGTGTATTATAAATGCGGTGGATGTCAACTGCAGCATATGAGTTATGAGATGCAGCTTGAAATGAAACGAAGTCAAGTACAAAGCGCATTAAAAAAGATTGGTCACATTGAAGATATCCCAATTCACCCAACAATTGGAATGGAAGACCCGTGGCGCTATCGTAATAAAGTGCAAATTCCGGTAGGATCGAAAAATGGTGAATTAATTACCGGTTTTTATCGAAAAAGAAGCCATGAAATCATTGATGATATGGCACGCTGCATTATTACAGATGAAGTGAATGACCGCATGGTGGAGGCAGTGCGTGAAATTGCCAATCGCTTAGGAATCCCTGCTTATGATGAGGAAAACCATCGTGGTATCTTGCGTCATATTATGGTGAGGTCCGGGCAGGAAACTCAACAAACGATGATCGTATTAGTTACTAGAAAAGAGAAAGTGGATGGCTTAGATACATTAATCAAGGAAATAACGGAAACGAATCCACACATTAAATCGGTCGTTCAAAATATAAATCCTGATCGTACTAACGTTATTCTCGGTAAGAAAACAAAAGTACTATGGGGGGAGGAATATATTTACGATCAAATTGGTGATATTAAATTTGCCATTTCTGCCAAATCATTTTACCAAGTAAACCCACCACAAACGAAAAAATTATATGACAAAGCGTTGGAATATGCCAACCTGTCAGGAAATGAAACGGTTATCGATGCCTACTGTGGCATTGGAACCATTTCGCTATTTCTCGCACAAAAGGCAAAAAAGGTATATGGTGTCGAAATTGTACCGGAAGCAGTAAGTGATGCCAAAGAAAATGCAAAGCTAAATCATATTGACAATGCAGAATTTTTCGTAGGAGAAGCAGAGAAAGTAATGCCATGGTGGCGAGCACAAGGTCTTGAGCCAGACGTGATTGTTGTTGATCCACCAAGAAAAGGCTGTGACGAGGCATTATTGGAAGCAATGCTACAAATGAAGCCAAAACGTATTGTTTATGTATCTTGTAATCCGTCAACATTAGCAAGAGACCTACGGATCTTAGAGGATGGAGGATATGAGACAAAAGAGGTACAGCCAGTTGATATGTTTCCGCAGACGACGCATATTGAAGCAGTCGTAAGACTAGAATTGAATTTGTCTAACTAAAACATAAACTTCTCAGTAAAAATAAACATTCCCGATTCAGACCCAGTTTTCGTGAAAATAAATATTTCCGAATTCCGGGTCTTTTTTATGCCAACCCCTTGCCTTTACTCGGTTTTCTCTTCTTTCCATTACTCAACATTCTCGGAGAACTTTATTTTAAAACAGAAAAATAGTTGAAAAAACGTCCATTTTTGATCCGAAAATACTTCAAAAAGGGGGTTCCGTAGCAAAACTTTATTTTAACTCGAACGGTGGAATGCGGGTTGGAGGGGTGGGATTTAGCAGGAGTTTGTTTTGGTTTCACAGTAAGACTAAAATATGGATTTATTAAATTATTTCCCAGTATACTGCAATTATTATTCGCTCAACGCAGGCAAACTATTAACAGTTTTAACACAGAGTCGAGTTATTGATATGTTATGGTTAAAAGTAGGAGAATTATTCTAAATACAAGGTATTTGAAAAGTTGCACTGTATTCCCAAGTATGTTAGTGTTTGAATGAAAATTAAAATATTCATTCAGTGGGTGATGATAATTTGAAGAACATAAAGAAAGAAATATTTGATTGTGGCAAGGAGATATTCCTATCTAAAGGATTTAAAGGTACCAATATCTCAGAAATTACAAAAATGGCAGGGATAGGGATTGGAACTTTTTATAGTTACTATTCCTCAAAAGAACAACTCTTCTTAGATGTTTATATCACGGAAAACACAAAAGTGAAAAAAAAGATTGTAGAATCACTTGATATAAATAAAGAGCCAATCGAGTTGGTTAAGGAGTTTATGGCACGGAGCTTTGATGCCATGCGCTCGAATATGGTACTTAAGGAATGGTATAACAGGGATGTCTTCCGCAGACTTGAAAAGTATTTCGTTGAAAGTGAACATAAGGATGAAGAATCGATACGGAGCTTTTTCGTAGGGCTGTTAAAACAATGGAAAGTAGATGGAAGAATAAGAAGTGATATCGATGATGATCTCTTAGCTGCCCTTTTTGACTCTTTAGCATATATTGATTCCCATAAGGAAGATATCGGGATTCAATATTTTCCTGAGCTTATTCAGTACCATGTAGAGTTTATTATGAAAGGTTTAACTGGTAGCAGTAAATAGAGATAGGCTTCCTTTTGTTTCTTTCAAATGACAGTGACAAGGTATGAACAAAGTATTATTTTCATTGTCTCGGTTATCTGAAACGTAATGACGTATAGCGTGAGAGGATCCATCACGGGTCCCAATGAACTTGGTGGAACGAGAGATTTTAGAGAATCTGTTTGATTACACGGAAAAGTCATAGAAATACTATATCTTTAACAACAAATGAATGAATAAATTTTTATTCATTTGAGTATGAGCGGCGTAAAATGAGAGGTAGTGTCTATTTTAAAGTCAATCGATCTAGGAGGTGATCGAAATACGCTAAAAATGCTGTTATAAATAATTTTTAGTTAGTAGAATCAATGTTCTGGGTTTGTGTTCATTTTATTTCTATGGAGATTCATTCATAGGGAGCGCGCACAACAGAAATGGTAGGAGGAAGTGAAAAAATGAAAAATGAAAGTTGGATCCCTACATTTGAAACCTATGCAGAAAAAGTGATGAAAGAGTCTCACCTTCCTGGTGTTGCCATCGGGCTAGCAAAAGACGGGCAGGTCTTATATGAAAAGGGGTTTGGTTACCGTGATGTGGAAAATCAGTTACACGTGACGAGTGATACTGTCTTTGCTATTGGATCGATTACGAAATCTTTTACATGTGTTGCCTTAATGCAATTACAGGAGATGGGAAAGCTCTCTTTGCATGACCCGATTAAAAAGTATTTGCCTGATTTTCATCTTAAAAATGAGATATCTGCCGATCAAATGACCATTCATCATTTTATGACACATACAAGCGGTATCCCCGACCTTCAAACGTTTCCAATGGTCATGTATGAAAGTTTATCGGAGGATGATTTCAGGTATGACCCAACGATCCAAGGTAATAAAGAAGAAGTTCAACCGATTCAAACGTATGAAGAATATCTTGAATATCTCGGACAATTAGATTTCAAAATGTTGAGTGAGCCAGGGGAAAAATGGCATTACAGTAATGATTGCTATGGTTTGTTAGGAGCAGTTATCGAACAAGTAAGCGGGCAAAAATATGAAACGTATGTCCATGAACAGATTTTAGAGCCTTCCGGGATGAAATATACCTCCTTTTTTCTGAATGACTTAAATGATAAAGATGTAACTAAAATCTATGTATCTCGTGAAGTGAGGGGGAAAAAAGCAGTCATTCCTTCCCCAAACTGGTGGGACACTCCTGTACAACGAGCCTCTGGTTTCCTGAAATCGAACGTTTCTGATATGCTGAAATACGCAGAACTTTTCCGAACAGGCGGTAAGGTAGGAGCCGAACGAATTTTGACAAATGATAGTATTAAACAGATGACAGAGGTTCATATATGGAGAAATCCACTTATAAATCAAGGTTACGGATACGGCGTTTCTGTCGTTCCCGATTACCATGGAACAAGATTGATTGAACATGCGGGCGGTATTAAAGGAGGGGGAGCGCAAATGTTTATTATTCCTGAAAAAGGTTTAACGGGAATAGTCCTCACGAATATTTTAAGTATGGCACCGACTGCGATCATGAACGGGGTATTTAATTGTATGGAGAATCGGGCGGCAGAGACATCCCACGTTATCGATGAAAACAAGTCGATAGGAAAGAAAAATTTGTCACAGTATGTTGGCAATTATCAATCTGAGTCGATGAATTTGTCTCTAACTATTAAATTAAAAGAGGATCAGCTTCAGGCATATGTGCTTGACTCTCCAATTGGTTTAAAGCCGATTCATAAAGATGCTTTTTTATTAGAAGGAACAATGGATGATATCCAATTTAACAGAAGTGGCCCCGATCGGATCACAGAAATAGATTTCAAAGGGATAAAATTAAGGAAAGAAAAGGAATGAAGCCTGAAAAGAACATCCATATGGTCAAGGTTTTCGTCAATTTGGAAGAATACTAGGCCGGTGAGGTTTCCGTCATATTTTTGCAAAAGAAGGCAAAGCTTGAATAAACAGTATATCTCATCGTGAGACATGATGCTCTGGAATAGAAATCAAAACATGCCATAGAAAGTATGACGACAAAGTAATATCATATCGAAACATGTGGTTACAGTTTCATAGGTAGGCTGGCTTATCCATAGACAAAAATCCACTTGACAAATAATTAAAGCGGAACTATAATAACTTTAAATTGATTAGTTATCGCTAACTAACATAGAGGTGAAAAGACTTTGAATGAGAAATCAGAAAGTACTGCTGATAAAATATTAGAAGCAACTGTACAACTAATGTCTGAGAAAGGCTATAAATCTGTAACGATTAAAGAAATTGCATCTGCTACATCTGTTAGTGAAATGACTGTGTTCCGAATTTTTGGGACGAAAAAAGCAATATTAGAGGCAATCGTTGATAATTATTTATACTCCATGCCTTTGGAACAATCAATCCAGAAAAAAATTACTTTTGACTTAGAAACAGATTTACTAATGATTAGTAAATTGTATCATGAGGTTTTGAAAAAAAATAAGCAAGTTTATTTAATTTCCATTATGGAAAGGAATACAATGCCAGAAATCCATTTTAATGTCCATAAAAATGCCGCAAAGTTTTTGAATGTGGTCATCGAATATTTAAAAACAATGCAACAGAAAGGTAAAGTAGTCAAAGGTGATCCTGAAACTCAAGCATTAACCCTCATGCAATTTAATTATGGAAAATTTGTTGCCAGTGCATTGCTAGAGGATTCTACATCATTATTGCCGCATGATGATTACTTGGAAGATGCAATAATGACTATAGCTAAGGGGTTACGCCCTTAATTTTTTTAAATATAATGTTAGTTATTAATAACTAACGAAGGAGGGTAAATGATGGAACATCTTTGGACTAAATCATTCATTGGGATGACTTTGACTTTATTTTTCCTGTGTTTCGGGTTTTATTTGCTTCTGCCAACATTGCCACTGTATATTAAGCAGCTAGGTGTTAGTGAATCACAAATTGGATTAATTATCGGTATCTTCACATTATCCGCAGTAGTAGCCCGTCCGATTATTGGCGGACTGCTAGATCAGTACGGCAGACGTATTTTCATTATTTTGGGACTGATTACTTTTGCCTTGTCCATGTATCTGTATAGCTGGGTAAGCGGAATTGTACTATTACTTCTGCTTCGAATATTTCATGGTGTCAGTTGGGCTATCTCAACCACTTCCATTGGGACTTCTATTACTGATGTTATTCCTACCAACCGACGCGGTGAAGGGATGGGTTGGTATGGTTTGTCTATGACAGTATCAATGGCGATTGGACCAATGATCGGTGTGTGGATTATACAAGGTAATTCATTCTCGACTTTGTTTCTTCTCGCTACTGCATTAACTGTTATCGCACTGCTGTTTGCACTAATAACCAAGGTCCCTTTTTCACTAAAGGAACATAGTGGTAAAATTGAATTCTTCGATAGGAATGTTACAACGATAAGCATTGCTATTTTCTTTTTATCATTCACGTATGGAGGGATCACGACATTTTTACCACTTTTTGCTGAATCTCTTCAAGTTAATGCAGGTACTTTCTTTTTGGTCTATGCTATTGCATTGACGCTGAGTCGCCCTATTGCTGGAAAGTTGGCGGATCGTTATAGCTATGGATTTGTTATTATTCCTTCTTTAGCCATTACAAGTTTGGCTCTGCTAGTATTAAGTTTATCTAATAGTCTTATCGGGGTTCTTACTACAGCTATTTTATATGGAATTGGCTTTGGTGCAGCACAGCCCACCCTTCAAGCAGCAACTCTTCACCTTGTTCCATCTCATAAAAAAGGAGTCGCTAATGCTTCCTTTTTTACTGCGATTGATTCAGGGATTGGAATTGGAGCGATTTTACTTGGACTCGTAACTCAGTTCATGGGATACCATTTTCTTTTTACAGTTTGTGCTGTTTCAGGATTAATCTCTTTGTTTATATATACGGTTTTTGTAAAGCGAACATTACTATCTAAGGAGGATGATAGAAACTTGGAGGTTTAAATTTAATAAATGTTTTGAACATCATGTTAGTTATTAATAACTACTTATTTGTTGGGAGAATACTTCTCCCATCTAGTGTATGTAATTTTACAATAATCCTAAGGAGGATGGACGATGACAAAAATCAATTTAACTATTGGAATTATTCTAGGAAGCTCACGCCCGGGAAGGGTAAGTCCACAAGTAGGTGAATGGGTAAAAGAAATTGCTGACAAGCGCAATGATGCCAACTATGAGATTGTCGATATCGTAGATTATAACTTACTTTTCTTTGGAGACATCAGTGGTGAAAAACAAGTCTTAGATTGGGCAAAGAAAATTAGTTGTTTAGATGGGTTTGTATTTATTACCGCTGAATACAATCACAGCATTACGGGAGTATTAAAAAATGCCCTTGATTCAGCTCGGGATGAATGGTATGACAAAGCTGCTGGTATTGTAAGCTATGGTTCATCAGGAGGAGTTCGTGCAGCAGAGCATTTACGAGGAATTTTGGCAGAATTGCGTATTGCAGATGTTCGCACCCATCCCGCATTGTCAATATTTACAGATTTTGAAAAATTTAATATTTTTAAACCTGCAAACTTACATGAGAAACATGTTAATGAAATGTTAGATCAAGTAAATTCATGGGCATCCGCTTTAAAGTCAGTTCGCAACTAGAAAATAGGTCAAATAGTCTTCTTTATTCCAAAAACATTCATAATTTATCGAATATTAACTCTAAATACTCTTCTAAAGGGTTAGATATTAAAATAGGAGCTGATTATTTGAGCTTACAGCATATATCTTTACGCACGAATACCACCTAAAAAACCGTTGTTTGTTAGGAGTGTAAAACTATATATAGTTAAAATATCAAACGGCGGTTTTGAAAATAAGAAAATTCAAAGCCGCCGTTTTTCTGAAAATTACGATTTCAGACCCGGTTTTCGTGAAAATAAACATTCCGAATTCCGGGTCTTTTTCATGCCATCCCTTGTCTTGATTGTGTTTTCCCCTGTTTCCCTCACTCAAAATTATCGTAGAACTTTATTTTTAAACATAAGAAAAGTGAAAAAACGGCATAATAAAGGGAATTAAATGGAGTCTTATCGAGGGAGAAATTGTCATAATAGGGGTTCTGTCGGTAATTAACCCCAACGGTGGAATGCGGGTTGGAGGTGGGATTTATATTAAGGAGTTGCGATAAATTTTTTGAATAAATTATAATTTTATTAACAATCTATTGAGGTGATTATATTGATAAGGAAGAAAGAAATGATGGACTTAGGAATGAACTTTGCTCTTAATTGTGAAAAAATTAGACTCTTTACTCTTGAGGGTTCACTAACAAATAAAAATATTCCGAAGGACGAATTTCAAGATTATGATTTCAGTTATTTTGTCACAGATATGGATTATTTCAAAAAAAGTGATGATTGGTTAAATTATTTTGGTGAAAGGATCATTATGCAAAAACCAGAATCAATGGAATTGTATCCTCCAGAACTAGGTAATTGGTACTCGTATTTAATGCTTTTTGAAGACGGCACGAAAATTGACCTTACACTTATTCCCCTTAATGAATATGAAGACTATTTCAAGAATAGCGATGGACTAGTTGAAGTGTTATTGGATAAAGATCACCTTATTCAAAATCCAGTTATTCCGACAGATAGCATGTACCACATTCAAAAACCAAGCGAACAATCATTTGATGACTGTTGTAATGAGTTTTGGATGACATCTACATATGTTGTAAAAGGTCTTGCAAGAAGGGAAATTCTCTTTGCTATTGATATCATGAATAATGCATTTCGTCCAAGTTTGCACACCATGTTACGTTGGAAAGTTGGAATGGAAACAGGTTTTTCTTTAAGCATAGGAAAATCTGATAAGTTCTTAAAAGAATATATTTCTGACGACATGTGGAATAACGTTTTATCTACTTATGATATGGGCTCCTATCAAAAAATGTGGGGAGCACTTAATAATAGTATTAAATTATTTAGAGAAACGTCCCAATTTCTTGCAGAAACATTTGGTTATGAATATCCTAATTATGATAAAAAAGTGAGCATGTATATAGAAAGTATACATAAAAAATATACCCAATTTTAATTGGTGCACTTGCCCTGGTATGTCAATTTGGTGCCTAATATATGCTTACGAGGATTACCATTTTCAAGAAGCGTAAGTTAGTAACAATTATATCAGCACATCTAATCAACCTTTAAATGGCTTTCTCCATAAAAGTTTGCTTTGTTTTGCCAGCTTTAAGCACTACGGATATATACACAATTTTTTCATGGCGTATTCGCTGGAAACCCATCAGATACCAATTTGCCGATTGTTCATGATTGTGCACCCTTATTGCTACATGGTCAATATGATTATCCTGCATTATGATTCCTGCTTTTTTAATATCTTACTACGGTCTTTTGCTCCAAGGGTGTAGTGTGCCAATCACAGCCTTCCTTTTGTTATGATATATAGCTGAAATGACACCGTTAGAAATCTCTTTATGAGTTAGCCAGCGTGATGTGGAACCTTCTATTTTAAATCCAAGCTGCACCTCACAGTACAGGCAATTTTTGGGGACAGTGATTTCTTTCGAAATGGCTGAAAGGTCACGGCTACTCCCTTTAATATGAACAAGTCGCCATGGACTCTTTTGATGCTGGAGTTCTCCAAGAATGATAGGGATAGCATCTGGGGCGACACTATGAATCCATGAAACAACAAGATCAATGGGACCGTATGCCTGAATAGTTCGTCGTAAAAATTCTCTTAAAGCCTCACTATCTTTATAATCTAATGTAATAAGCTGTAAATTGCTGTTGGCATGTTTTGGGCGCAAACGTTCTAACCTTTGTTTGTTTCTCCCGACTACAGATGTATGTTCTGCATTTTCAATAAGCCATTTTGTTGCTCCGGCAAGCATTCCAGTTCCTCCAAATATGATGACATGTTTCATGGAATTTCCTCCTTTTTCTTTCTTGTTTTCACCATGATGGCTTAACAAATTGACCCGCTCCTTTGGTTGCTGAAAACATAACTCTAAAGAAGATGTTCAAGAAGTGCAGCTACCGTAAAAGTTTTTATGTGTTACTCCAAGCGAACGTTTTATTTAACAAGACTTTGTTATTGTCAAGATGTATCTTTTCCCTACTAATCCCTCCTATCTGGTGCAATTCCTTTAATTAGCATCTCCGTCCATTCTTCTGTGTAATTCCCTATTTTTTCATATATCTTTGGATTTGAAACCCCTTCTACAATGACCTGAAAATACAACATCAAAAATTCATCAGAATATTTTAAATCGACCTTTCCCTCTTTACGCCCTCGATGGAATAAATCTAACATCATCATAAAATTTTGTTTGGTATAATGCTGCATCATACGAGAAAATCCATCCTCACTCTTTTCAGTAAAATAATCCATCATTTTTAGATAAAATGACTTATTGATTTGATTTAAAAACCTAATTTTATTTTGACTTAATGCAATAAGGGTTTCCTCAAAAGATTTATTTTCATCCATAATTTCTTTCGCTGTTTCTATCATTTGATTTATAGAGTGTTCGAAAACTTTCTGGATAAGATTCTCTTTGCTACCAAAATACTTAAAGAGAGTGGTTTTTGCAACATTTGCATGTTTGACGATATCCTCCACAGTTATGTTCCCATTATTAGCATCTCTATTCATCAGTTCAAAAGTTGCTTCTAAAATTTTCTTTTTCTTTTCTTCTGTTCGTTTTTCAAAACCATTCAATTTTATCACCTGCATTTTCTATATCATAAAAAAATACTTTTCTGATAATGGTGTTTTCACTTGTATTATATACTTATTTTATGCACTTTCAAATAAAAATAGTATTTTTTATTGATTATATACTATAAAAAATAATATTATTGGACTAATAAGTTAAATATAGTTTTATATTCGATTTAAAATGTAGCTTGTGAAAATAATGTGAACCAAACGTGTGTCAATAGTTCTATTTGTGTTTTAACTTTTTTCTTTAACTGAATAGCACGTTATAAATTTTATTAAAGTAGGAGTGTGAGTCTTATGCCAGATATGGTGAAATGATAAGGCTTGAAAAGAAGCTTAGTAAGTTTTAAACGATAAGTGATGTGAGGTTCACCGTAGAAGCTAGAGAAGTTGTAGACTTTATCGGACTAAAGGTAACCTTTTGATAAAAAAAACAAAGGGTTTTAATTCTGTTACAAACAACGAGGAGGAAAAGATATGTTTGCTTATAAGACCAATGTTCAGAATGATTATGTTACAACTGAAGGTGACACGCTTTACTTCGAGGTACGTGGGCAAGGAGACCCTTTACTAATGATTTCACCTGGCGGTGGTGATGGCGATCATTTTATGCAACTTGCAGACATTCTTAGTGATGAATTCAAGGTCATCACGTATGACCGACGCGCAAATGCAAGAAGCACTAGAAACTATCCCCAAAATTTTGAGATTAGCCAACAGAGTCGTGACGCTGTGGCTATACTGAGAGCAGCAGGAGAAACATCCGCCTATGTCCTTGGAAGCAGCAGTGGTGCAAACATTGCACTGGACATGGCAAAAACACAGCCACATGCTTGTCGAGCTGTTATCCCTCATGAACCACCTATCCCAGGCATCCTTGTGGAATCAAAAAAATGGAAGCGTTTTTTTGCAAGTATCTATAAAACAGGATGCGGAATAGGAGGTCCCAACCTCGCAGCATTACGATTTATTATGGGAATCGGGGAGCCTGTAAAGAAGTTGAGCAAGGCACATAAACAGGCAGACGAATATGCTAAAGGTCAACGTATAGAACCAGATCGACCTCGCATCAGTAATGCCGATGCTGTTAACGTTTTAATCAAAAATGAACTTCTTCCAGTAACGAATTATCTGCCAGACACCGATAGAATTAAGGAAAACGGCGTGAGTATGTTTATCGGAGTGGGTAACTGGGCTTTTAATAAGAAAACATGGTTGGCAAAAGCAGCGTGGATCTTAGCAGACAGGTTAGATTGTGAAATTGTAATATTCCCTGGTCATCATGGCTCATTCATGGATATGCCTAAGGAGTGGTCTTCCGTCTTAAGAGATGTGTTGCAGAGAGCACAAAAAGAGAATTCGCAGAAAGTACCGAGATAATAAAGTAAAAGCCTGCTTAATCAGATTTTCCATTGTAGAATCAATTATCGGTACCATTACGAGTTTTGGTACAGAGAAAATTTTATCAGTTTATTGGAGAAAAAATCTTTATAATTAGGATGAAGGTTAATTAAATTTCCATATTAGGTCATTTCATTGTTTCATGTTCACCGTAAGAAAAAGGAGGAAGATAATGAGAATTTTAATCATTGGCGGGACAAAATTCATTGGTCCTCATGTTGTACGTTTATTATTGGAAGAAGAACACGAGTTAACCTTATTTCATAGAGGGAAAACAAGCATGAATTTATCAGGGAGTATTCAGCATATATATGGTGATAGAGATGAATTAGATCGACATAGCAATATTCTTCAAAAAATAAAAGCCGATGTTGTTTTAGATATGATTCCTTATTCAGAGAAAGACGCGCAAACAGTAATGAAAGTATTCTCAGGGTTTGCTGGACGTGTGATTGCCATTAGCAGTGCAGATGTCTATAGAGCGTATGAAATCCTCCACCGTATAAAAGATGGACCCGTTCAAGAAATTCCTTTAAAGGAAATTGACGAATTAAGAAGCACGTTCTATCCTTATCGCGGGAAAATAGAAGAAGATTTTGCCTACGATTATGAAAAAATACTAGTGGAAAAAACAGTTCTTAATGATATTAATCTTCCCGGAACTGTTTTGAGATTACCAATGGTTTATGGTCCGAATGACCCGCAAAGGAGAATGTTTGAATACATTCAGAAAATGAAAGATGAGCGACCTTATATTTTATTAGATGAACAACTGGCTCATTGGAAGACTTCCATGGGATATGTAGAAAATGTCGCTTCTGCCATTGCCATGACTGTGTTAAAAAAAGATACCGCTTCCCATGTATTAAATATTGGAGAAAAGGAACCTTTATCTATGCTTGAACGGGTTAAAGAAATCGGGAAAGCTATGAATTGGAAGGGGCAAGTGATTACAATTCCTAAAGGGTATTTACAAAATGAAATACCTTTTGACACCCAGCAAGATCTTGTTTTGGACACAACTAAAATACGTGAGCAATTTAATTATAAGGAAGCAATTTCGCGGGATGAAGAAGTAAAAAGAACAATTCAATGGGAACTGAACAACCTGCCAATTAAGTCTCCATTTGATTACAGTCAAGAAGATAAGCTTATTCAGGCATTGAACTTAGGAAATGGTATAGGATTATAGAAATCATCTATGACCTTATTGGTTATTCCTAAAGAGCTTAATGGTTCGGAATAGTCTATGTCTTAGAACTGCTTTGCCATATGTAGTGGTGAATTAGTTCTTTGACATTGGACAGTTTTGTGAGAGTATTTTACTCGGAAACGGTGTTGACTAACTCTATGGCAAATTTCTTTTGCGTTTTGGGAACGGTATTCATCCATTCAAGGAGTGCTGGACGGATAAAGCTCTCAGTTAGATTTTGCGTATCGCACTTCCATAATCAAATAGTTGTTCAACTTTGGCTGGATTCAACAACGGGTTCAGTCATTTTTTTGGCCAATAAACGATTACGGATGAAAAACTTAAGCTTTTCTTAAGAAAAATATTAATCTCTTCTTATGTTTTTGTGTGTATATTGAAAATAAAGTATACATGATTTCTTGATAACAGAAGAGGAGAATGATTATGACTGAAACAAAGGTATATATTCTTTTAACAGATACAGGTTCATTATTTACAAAGCTGATAAAGCGATATACAAAAAAGCCATATAATCATGCTTCCTTATCCTTCGACTCTGAATTATCAGAGGTATATAGTTTTGGAAGAAAAAAGATCGGAAATCCATTTAATGCGGGATTTGTAAAAGAGGATGTGAAGGAAGGGTTATTTAAACAAGCAGATAGCGCAATTTACTCCCTTACAGTAACAAATGTTCAAATGGAAAAGATGAGCAGCTATATTAAGGAAATCGAAGCACAGAAGGAATGTTATCGTTATAATTTCTTAGGATTATTCGGTTTTTTATTGGATAAGCCAATTATAAGAGAAAGAGCATTTTTCTGTTCCCAGTTTGTTGCTACAGTACTGAAGAAATGTAATGTTATTCACTTTGAAAAGCCGGTATCACTGATAGCGCCAAATGATTTACAGGAGGTTTCTGAATTGCAGCTGGTATATGAGGGAAAACTAAAGGTTTATCATAATAATGATGTAGAATCGTACGTTGCTGATCAATTCATTCCAGTTGAAATGTGATACACCTTTCTTTAGTCTTACAATATATTATACGAAAAAAGGAGAACGTCAAGTGGATCAGATGATTAACATTTTAGTTGTTGAAGATGACAATGATATTAACCAGTTATTATGTAACATTATTAAAAAAAGTGGTTACCATCCACAACCTGCTTATTCTGGCACAGAAGCTCTGATTTATTTGGATAAACAGAAGTGGGACTTAGTTTTACTTGATTTAATGCTTCCAGGTATGGCTGGAGAAGAAATTCTTACGAAAATAACAGAAAAAAGCGCTATTCCAGTTATTATTATTTCAGCAAAAAATGAACAGAAAACCAAAATTAATAGTTTACGTTTAGGTGCAGATGATTATATTTCTAAACCTTTTGATGTGGAAGAAGTATCTGCGCGAATTGATTCACTACTACGTAGATACAAGCATTCGAATGAGATGCCAGAACAAGTGTTGACCTATAAAGATATTCATCTTGATTTAGAAACAAAGACCGTATATATGAAAGGCACAGAGATTACATTGACAGTTCGAGAATACAAGATTCTTGTTCTTCTTATGACTTCACCCAGTAAAATCTTCTCCAAATCAAATTTGTTCGAAAGTGTATGGAATGAACAATACCACGGTGATGATAACACAGTTAATGTTCATATGAGTAACTTAAGAACGAAGCTTTCTAAAGCAAACCCAGAGGAAGAATATATTGAAACGATTTGGGGGATGGGGTATCGGATGAAATCTTAATGTTTTCTTAAGATTTGTCTTAAGAAAATTTTATGTTTTAGGTCCCATACTCATGTTATAGGCAAAAGGAGGTTATAGGAATGAGTGAATATGTCCTAAGAACAAATCATCTATCCAAAAAATATCGAAATGATTTTGCCCTTGAAGATATTAATATATCTATTAAAAAAGGAGATATTTATGGATTCATCGGTCAAAATGGTGCTGGTAAGTCAACAATGTTACGCATTGTTACAGGGCTTGCCTTTCCATCAAATGGATCGGTGGAGTTATTTGGGAAAGAAAATCCTAGTCTATTGACAGAGGCGCAGAAAAGAATGGGAGCTATTATTGAAAGTCCTGCACTTTTCCCGAATATGACAGCATATGAAAATCTAGAAGTCCATCGCTTACAAAAAGGTATTCCAGGAAAAGACTGTATTCATCATTCATTAGAGCTTGTAGGACTTAAGGATACAGGAAAGAAAAAGACAAAAAACTTTTCTCTCGGCATGAAGCAAAGACTTGGACTTGCCGTAAGTCTATTGAGTGATCCAGAATTCTTAATTCTTGACGAGCCAACAAATGGACTAGATCCAACTGGAATCGTTGAACTTAGGAAACTAATTATGAAATTGAATCAAGAAAAAGGGCTAACGATTTTAATATCCAGTCACATCTTAAGTGAACTACATCAACTAGCAAGCAGTTACGGTATTATTCATAAAGGGAAACTGTTAGAGGAAATCTCTGCAAAAGATTTAGGAGAAAAATGCAAACAACATTTGCAGATTAAGGTGGATCAACCAACAAAGGGAGCCACTGTACTAGAATCCACTTTATCCACTGATAATTTTGAAATAATGCCGGATGGTACAATAAAACTTTACAGCTATCTTGATGATGTTCAGAAGGTGTCCATGGCTCTAGCTGCCAATAACCTTGTAATTGAACATCTATCACAAAATGGTGACAGTCTCGAAAGTTACTTTTCTAGGCTTGTTGGAGGTGAAGGAGTTGATTAATCAAATTAGAGTAGAATGGTTTAAATTACAAAGGAATAATACATTTTGGGTATTAATAGTAACTAGTGCGGGCTTAAGTGCATTGCTCCACTATTTAGTGATTATTGAATGGTGGCAAGTGCATAATACCCCGTTTAATCAAGTTGGTTTAAGTGAACTGAATGCTCTTTCTACATTTACTGTTCCTTTATATTTTAACTTAATAGTCAGTACGCTAGCAGGCTTTTTTATCTCGAATGAATTTTCACAAAGTAACGTGATCAAAAATCAAATTCTAAGTGGTAGCAAAAGAAGCCAAATTTACCTATCTAAATACCTCCTATTTACACTTGGATCCATTGTGGTTACGATAGTGATTCCTCTAATAACAGCAATCATAGAGGTTATACTATTAGGACACGGAGATATATTGACAACTTCAAGTATGTTATATTTAGGAAGAGCTTTAGGCTTATTTCTGCTTCATTTTTTAGGCTATACATCAATTATCCTATTGTTAGCTATCATGATGGAAGAAAGCGGAAAAACAATTATATTTTCTATAATATTTACAATCGTGATGTTTGCCATTGAAAAACTTCCTAAGCCCCCATTCATGGAGATGATGTATGAGAACACTATTTTTTATCAGTTCAGTGAAGTCTTTAAGTTTTCCATTACAAACGGAGAGATACTAAAGTCTATTCTCATTGCCCTCGTAACAATTATTATTATAACCATGTGTGGGATAGTTGTTTTTAACAAAAAAGAAATTAAGTAACTCTTTACAAGAGCAGGTGAAAAAAATGCTATTGTCATATCTATTAATAATCGTTTCCCTTGTAGTTGTATTTCTTTTCACTCGTTTATTTTCTTTAAAGAAAGAAGTGAAAAAAATAGGGAGGCAACTACAAGACTATAATAACCAATCGACGAATAAAAAAATAGATTTGGCGCTTTTGGATCAACATATTGAAAATTTAGGAACGGAAATTAATCACCTTATTGATTTACATGTTAAAGAAAAAAGGGAAAGAATTCGCTTTGAAAATGAACTGAAACAGACCATTGCAAATATGTCACATGATCTGAGAACCCCTTTAACTTCTATTATAGGATATATCCAGATGGCTGAATCAAATGAAATTCCAGATGAAGAGCGGAAAGAGTATATAGTAATTGCAAAAAATCGTGCAAAAAGGCTGGAAGCCTTATTAAATGACTTTTTTGAGCTATCTGTGATCGAATCTGCGGATTATAAACTTATAGTAGAAAAAGTTAATATGAAGAATTTAGCAATAGATGTATTAATAAGTTTCTTCGACCGTTTTAATGATAAAAATATGGAACCAACTTTCAACATGCCTGATAGAGATGTATTTATTATGGCTGATAAATCCGCAGTAGCAAGAGTCATTGAGAATCTGGTTGCTAATGCTGTTAAACATTCTAGTGGACATGTAGTCATAAGTCTTGAGGAGAAGAAATCAGGGGTAATATTCCTTGTCCAAAATGAAGCAAATACTTTAACGGAACATGATGTAGAATTCCTTTTCGACCGATTTTATGTGGCAGATCAATCTCGTACAGGAAAAAGTACGGGACTTGGCTTATCTATAGTAAAAAGCCTCATGGATAAAATGAATGGGAGTATAACTGGCGAGTTAAAGGATGGGCAGTTGAAAATTATATGTGAATGGCAGTTTTAAAGTCAATACGGATTTTTCCCTTTTATGTCTAGCTAAAATAAACATCACTTAAACAAAAAAACATTTCGTATTAGGAAAAAGTGATAAAGGGCAAAATCACAATTGAATTTGCCTTGTTCTATTAAATTTTGAAGGTCTACTGGACTTAGAATGCAACATGACAGGTTACGCTACTTTATAATTATCAATAAGTAATGAAACCACCAGTACGTAATAATTATACCAGTTGCTTATCTTTTAAAGTCCGTCGAGTTAAGTCGATAAAGGACTGTAAAGGAATGGTCATTTCCTTATCTTTATGCCAAGCAATTTGAGTGAAAAAAGGAGGAATGGTTTGCTCCCATTTAATTTCTTTTATGCGCCCTTCATTAATATCTCGCTCTACTACCATTGCTGGTAATATAGCTATTCCTAGCTCCGCAATAACACATTGCTTAATAGCTTCTATACTAACAAATTCAAATTTATTAGTAGGGAAAACATCTGCATCTCGTAAAGTATCCTCTAAAATTGTACGGTAAGAGCACCCTTTTTCCGTTAAAAGAAAGGTTTCTTGTTCCAAGTCTTTTGTAAAAACGTTCATTTTACTTGCTAAGCGATGATTGGATGAAGCCACAAGTTTCAGTTCATCTTGAATAAGTGCTTCCGTGGTTAGCGATTCTCCTGGTTTCACTATATCCATGATGAAAGCTATATCAAGATTCCCTTTCAGTAATTGTTCTTTAGCCATTTCGTCGGAATGAGCAGGTTTAAAAACTAGCTTGACGTGAGGAAACTGGCTTTTAAATTCTTTTAGTATTGGTGGAAGACGGTATGTACATTGACTTTCCTGTGCCCCAATTACAAGCGTACCCGAAGGTTCTTTTATCCCACTAGTTACTAATTTTGCTTCCTCTGAAAGAGTAATCATTTTTTCCGCATACTCCTTAAACTGTCTTCCGGCTTCTGTTAAATATAATTTTTTTCCTAATCGCTCAAATAACTTTGTATCAAGTTCTTTTTCCAGCGATTTAATTTGTGCGGTAACACTAGATTGAGCAAATTTTAGTATCTTTGCTGTTTGTGTGAAGTTCAAATTCTCTGCCGCAACTTTAAACGTAATCAATTGTTTTGTCTCCATCTAAATCATCTTCTATTAATCGGAATTTACGATTGATACCATCAAAATAATCATCTTTATTGATTTTTAATTCCATTATAAGATAGGTGTAATGAAACAGCAAATTTATATAGAGAGGCGATAACTGATGAAAATTGGCGTTATATATGGAGGAAGCCGAACAAATGGTAATACGGAGGTTCTAACAGAACGGGTAATTGAACATTTACCCGTTGAGAGAATCTATTTAAAGGATTATGAAATTAAACCGATTGAAGATCAGCGACACCGTCAAGGTGGATTTAAAGATGTAAATGATGATTATAACGATATCATTAGCCGGATCCTAACCTATGACATTCTACTATTTACAACACCTATTTATTGGTATAGCATGTCTGCGACAATGAAATTATTTATCGATCGCTGGTCACATACTTTAAAAGATCCAAAATATCCTCATTTTAAAGATAGCATGTCTTGTAAAAAAGCATATGTAATTGCAGTTGGAGGTGATAGCCCATTAATAAAAGGATTACCGATGATTGAGCAATTTCAATACATTTTTGATTTTATAGGAATTTCCTTTGAGGGATATGTGCTTGGCAAAGGGAATAAACCAGGTGAAATTCTCGAAGATGAGCAAGCATTGGCTGTTGCAAATCAAATCCAAAAAACTTTAAAAACAACAGATAAAAAATAAATCATTGTCCATATAGGTGTGTATAAATGAAGAGTTGCAATTGTGTAGCTCTTTTTTTGGTCAAAAAGGAAAAGATTGAGATTCATTTGATATGATTATAAAGAGAGAAGGTAGATGAATGATAATAATAAAAGGAGGGAGATAATTGCCAGATAACAATATACTTGGAAAGATTGTGATTCTAAACGGAACGCCTCGGTCAGGGAAATCAAGTATAGTTAAAATGGTCCAACATACTTTTGAAGGAGTTTGGATGAACATAGGGGTTGATACATACATGAAGATGACTCCTCCAAACTACCAACCAGGAATTGGATTAAGGCCTGGAGGAGAGCGGTCAGACTTAGAACCATTTATTGTCACGATGTATCAGGCAATGTACGAGTCAATTGCTGTACATAGTCGATTAGGGTTAAATGTTGTAGTTGATATTGGCCATCATGATTTCTATTCAACTAAGAGGGGGATTCTTTATAACTGTGCGCGGATTTTGCAAGACTTACCTGTGTTATTTGTAGGTATTCACTGTCCTTTAAGCGTTATCATGGAGCGACGAATGGCAACTTGGGGTACCGGTTATACGGAAGATGGAGCTGTACCGCAACCTGTTATTCATTGGCAAGAATCTGTCCATGTGCCTGGCATTTATGATTTAGAACTTGATACATCAATTTTAAGCTCTGAAGAATGTGCTGATGCAATCCAAAAACGTTTAGAAAAGGAGCCTTATGGCATTGCATTCAAGAAAATTGCGAATAGGAAGTAGCAGAAAGGCATCCGAACGTATGTTGATTTGGTTTAGTAATCAAATCAACATACGTGTTTTTACTCTTCAACAAGATAATTGTTAAAAGTGGTTAGTTTTATGAAAAAAGCAATCTTTAATATGGAATATTATGGTAGTATAAATGTAAGTATTTTGGGGAAGAGGGTTTTATGATTACTGAATTAAATAAAACTAAATTTTATAAATGTAAGCACTTAATCAATAATCGAGGACAGGTTGAAGTCAAAGCAGTCATTGATGAAATTAATTCTGGACGAATTTTTGTGGATGATATAAAGCATCCAAGTTCTGGATTAATGTGGTTAGGTAATAATGATGGATTTTTCTTACAATAAAGAAAAATGGCGGTATCTGAAGTTATCTAGATTCACAGAAACGCCACTAATTGATTTAGTTTACTTGCTCAACATATTTTTTGAAATTATTTAAAATCGCTTGCCATCCTTGTTGTTGAGAATCAATGGGCTGTGTTGTTTCTGCATCAAATGTTTCAATTATTTTGGTTTCGTTTTCTTGATCTCTAAAATGGATTATCACTTTTCTTCCATCATCCATGGTATAAGCAATAACCTTATATAATTTTACTTCATCATAGGTCCCACCAAAATCGAAACCAGCACTGCCATCTTTGGCTTCCATTCTTGAAACGAATTTTCCACCTACTGTTAAATCATTTTCTGCAGATGGTGTGTGCCAATCATCTGATGCATTGTTCCATTTTGTTATGTGATTTGGTTCTGTCCAATACATCCATACCTTTGTTACTGGTGCTTGAACGGTTGCTTCTACGGTGACTTTTTTAGAATTTTGCAATTAATTTCCCTCCTTCCTAAATTATTTTTGCTGCTTGGAGATAGTATAATGGATTCTTAGGTTTTTCACTAGTAAAAAATAGAAAAAAGGAGGAATAGTACCATGTAAGCCCTTTGGTGCCAAAGAGAGTAGTATATAAAGAAGAAGCTCCCATGTTAAACTGTTATGGAGAAATAATCAGAGAGGGCAACTATAATGAAAATAATACTGGAACAATTACAAAAAGTTGATGCGAAAAAATTGTATGAATTTGAACTTGAAAATAGAGACTATTTTGAAAAAATGGTACCCAGTCGAGTGGAAGAATACTATAATTTGGAGACTTTTAAAATCAGGCATGGCGCTTTGTTGGATGAACAAACTAAAGGGCGATCGTATTTTTACTTAATTAAGAATGAAAATGGTTCTATTCTTGGGCGAATGAACTTAGTAGATATTGATACATCTCTTAGGCTGGGTTATATCGGTTATAGAGTAGGAGAAGCACACACTGGAAAAGGCGTTGCTAATAAAGCATTAAAGCTGTTAATAGGAATGGTTAGTAAGCAAGGTGTTAAACAGATTTTAGCAAAGACAACTACCAACAACATCGCCTCACAAAAAATCTTGGAGAAGAACGGATTTAAGTATTTATCAACAAGTGATGAAGAATTTATAATGAATGGAAACAGTTTAAAGTTTGTTTATTATAAGTGGGCTAAATAATGAAGTATGTTGCTAACGCTATTTCGAATAGCTTCAGATTACGAAAGTACTATAAGCCCTATAAAATAAATATTTTACTTTTTTAATAAAGTACAAGTATGACGATCTTCAACTGATCGTCTTTTTTTATGATTTAAGAGGCGCGAAAGCGTTGGTTGAGGTCAAACAATTAAAATTAATTATTTTTCATTGCGTTTGTGAATTTAGTATTGACTCTCACACTAGTGTCATAGTTTACAATAAGATCGATGAAGATTCACAACACAAAATGAAAGGGAGATATGGAATGAAAAATAATGTAACAGTAATCGGATTAGGACCTATGGGTCAAGCACTGGCCAGTACTTTGTTGAAAAAGGGATATGATACGAGCGTATGGAACCGTACGCTTAAAAAAGCCGCCCCTCTTAAAGAACAGGGAGCTGTTGTTGCGAACACGGCTGCAGAAGCGATATCGGCAAGTCCATTGATTATCATTTGTGTGTTAAATTATGACGCTGTCGAAGAGATTCTTCATTCGGCTGCTGACCAATTGAATGGGAAAACAGTAGTAAATTTAACCGCTGAGTCTCCAGAAAGAGCACGGCGTATGTCCGAATGGGTACAAGGACGAGGAGCGGCTTATCTAGACGGAGCAATTATGAGCCCGACACCGACGATCGGAACCGATGACGCAGTGATCTTGTTTAGCGGTCAAGAAGAAGTGTTTAAGGTTCATGAACCGATTTTAAAAAGCTTTGGTGGAACACCGGCTTATCTAGGTTCAGACCACGGTCTTGCGGCCGCGTATGATGTAGCATTGCTGGACTTTTTCTGGACTTCCATGAGTGGGTACTTGCACAGTCTAGCCGTTGCTAGGAAAGAAGGTATATCTGCACGGGAATTTGTTCCTTTTGCCCAAGGCATGGTGGATATTTTACCGAATATTATGGTTGATACGGCTCAAGAAGTAGATGAGGGTAAATATAATCAGGATGATTCAAGCTTGATTTCCAATGCTGCCTCGATGAAGCATATTATCGAAGTCTCTGAAGCTCATGGGATAGATGCGAGTGTTATGCGTGCTGCCAAAGCATGGGCGCAACAGGCTATTGATCAAGGATATGGGAGGGAATCTTTTTCTAGGTTGAGCGAGATACTGAAGTAATCGTCCATTTGAATAAAATTGTCCACCAATTAGGTACCAACCCCCAAGAGTTAGAGTGTAAAATCTAACTTTTGGGGTGTTTTTGTGTGAAAAACCAATTTTATGCTAATATGGAAAAAATGAATACCTGTCACCTTGGCAATGGAGGGAAAATAATGGTTATCTATGATCAAATTTACGGTGAATTTGCAGTAGACAAAGTAATAGAAGAATTAATTGCGAGCGAGCCAGTTCAACGTTTAAAGGGAATCCATCAGGGCGGAGCAAGCTACTTGGTTAATGAAAAGTGGAATGTAACTCGTTTTGAGCATTCCATAGGTGTCATGTTGTTAATAAAGAAACTTGGTGGCTCAATCGAAGAACAAATTGCTGGATTATTACATGATGTCTCGCATACAGCTTTTTCTCATGTCATTGATTTTGTCTTTGACAATAATGAAGAAGATTATCATGAGAAAATATATCGATCTGTCGTTGTGAATTCAGAAATTCCAACTATTCTGGCTAACTATCATTATCATTACCAAGATATATTGTTAGATGAAACTAAATGGACACTGTTGGAACAACCAGCACCAGAACTATGTGCAGATAGAGTAGATTACACGCTTCGTGATATGTTTACGTATGGACATATTTCATTAAAAGAAGTTCATCATTTTTTGGACAACCTAATTGTTTTAGATGGAAAAATGTATCTGCAAAACATTGAAATAGCTGAATGGTTTGTCGAAACGTATTATAAAGAAGTAATTGACTTCTTTATGGACCCGTTGAATATCTATGGTTATGATAGATTAACGAAATTACTACAACTTGCGTTAGAGAAGAATGTTATAACTGTTAATGATTTTCTTGCTAAAGATGACGAATTAATCGAGAAAATAAAAGCATCAAATGATACAGAAATACTCCACTTATTACAAAAACTCCATCCTAACGTACAAGTGAAGGAAGATCGAGAAAATTATGATTTGCATAGAAAAAATAAAGTTCGTATGATCGATCCTTCTATTATTCAAGATAATCAATTAATACCAGCTTCAAAATTATCAGAAAGTGTTAGGAGTATGTGGGATAGAGCATATGAAAAAGCTACAAGTGGGATGTATGTAAAAGTACTATCTGACTAAGTTTCCAAGTTGTTTTCAACGTACCTTTGCATCTATTCCATCCAATTTTCATGGTTGTGTGTTAAAAAAATATTTGCAATCAGTTTGATAAAAAGTGCTTAAACATGGTATAAGTATAAAGGAAGCAAAGACATTTTGCTTTTTTATTTTGGAAAAAAGGATATCACGGTGCTAACCGTCTGTGAGAATCCCATTTCAAGGTGTAAGTAACACAAGGATAAGTGGAGAGATAACAGACGTTAACACGTTGATAAGTTTCGCTAATGATCCGTGTGAACCAATTCCCCTGATCATAGCCTCTCTTTATCTTGATATCCGAGAATGAAAGGAATTTGATGATGACCGATAACTTTTGGCGTGATTTACCACGACCGTTTTTTATATTAGCACCAATGGAAGATGTGACAGATGTTGTTTTTCGCCATGTAGTGAGTGAAGCAGCTAGACCAGATGTGTTTTTTACAGAGTTTACTAATACAGAAAGTTATTGTCACCCAGACGGGAAACAAAGTGTGCGTGGACGTTTAACCTTCACAGAGGATGAACAACCAATGGTAGCCCATATTTGGGGTGACAAGCCTGAATATTTTAGGCAAATGAGCATTGGGATGGCGAAGGAAGGATTTAAAGGGATTGATATCAATATGGGCTGTCCTGCACCTAATGTGGCAGGGAATGGCAAGGGATGTGGCCTTATCCGTCGTCCAGAAGTTGCAGCAGAGCTAATACAAGCAGCGAAAGCAGGAGGTTTGCCTGTAAGTGTGAAGACAAGGCTTGGTTACACGTATGTAGAGGAATGGCGTGACTGGCTTACACATCTTTTGAAGCAAGACATTGTGAATCTTTCCATTCATCTGCGTACAAAAAAGGAAATGAGCAAAGTAGATGCTCATTGGGAATTAATTCCGGAGATCAAGAAGCTTCGTGACGAAGTGGCACCAGACACACTGCTGACGATTAATGGCGATATCCCTGATCGTCAAACAGGGTTACAACTCGCTCAGCAATATGATGTGGATGGGGTAATGATTGGGCGTGGTATTTTTCATAATCCATTTGCCTTTGAAAAGGAGCCGAGGGATCATAGTAGTAAAGAATTACTCGATCTTTTGCGGTTACATTTGGACCTTTTTGATAAATATTCGAAAGTTGAACCGCGTCTATTCAAGCCTCTTCGCCGCTTTTTTAAAATATATGTTCGTGGATTTAGAGGAGCGAGTGAATTAAGAAATCAATTGATGAATACAGAGTCAACAGATGAAGTGCGTGAATTACTGGATAACTTTGAGGCAAAGAATGTTGAAGAGATAGAACAATAATAGAACATTCCCAAATCAAGGTGAAAGCAAAGAGAGATGGTAAACTAGTCTGCTCTAAATGATATAGCTTATCAAACAAGAAAATTGGCAGGAGTGAATTCGGTATTGAACCGGAATCATCCCGCCAATTTTTTTATGCGCAACGATAGTAAGTTATCGATTTTCGATAAAGTAAGTAATTAGGAGAGACTTCCACCTTTTCGAGTTTAATGACGAAAGTTTAAGGATAATGAACCAATAGAGAGGTGGTTGAAGATGACTGCAGAAATTGTAATCATGAATAAACAAGGGGTAGCACTGGCGGCAGATAGTGCTATTACAAGTGGGCGTGATGATATCAAAAAGGTCTATAATACGGCCAACAAGCTTTTTTCTTTAACAGAGAATCAAGCTGTAGGAGTAATGGTATATGGCTCTGCTTCCTTTATGGAGATTCCATGGGAAGTAATCATTAAGTGTTATCGTGAATATTTAGGAACACGTACCTTTTCTACCCTTCCTCAATACATGGATCACTTTTTAGATTTTCTCCGCAATGATGCCAGATATAATAATCCGGATATGGAAGAAGTAAGTATTTATAACACCTTTTACGAAATCTTAATACAAATCGTTCGTAAAGTAGAGGAGGATATCAACGAAAGCGAAGAAGAAGCGACGGACAATATAGTCGCAAAATGGATGGATAAATATATCGATCAAAATATTAAAGAATTCCAGCAACAGGATGAGATTCTCTTGGAGTTGAGCTATGACGAATTTAAAGAAAAGTATCGTGCAATCATAGAGGAAATGGAAGAAGAACTAATCTCCTTTCCCTTAACAGAGAGGTTGAAAGAAAAACTGATAAAATTAGCGTTTGAAGCTGCAAGAGCAAATTCCTTTAGCACGGGTAGTAGTGGCTTGGTATTCGCTGGCTTTGGTGATAAAGATTTATTTCCTCACTTATTGAATTACCGTTTGGAAGGATTTATTCTAGGTCAACTGAAATTCACTAAGGAAATAGAAAAACAGATTAGTTATACGAATCAACAGAAGGATGGAACTGCTGCTATTGTACCTTTTGCCCAAAGAGAAATGATTGACTCTTTTATGGGAGGTATGGAGCCTAACATGCAGGATGCTATTTTCAATATTATTCAAAAAGTACTTACCGAATATCCCACTCAAATACAGAAGCACGTAGAAGATATCTCCTTGTCTGAAAATCATGTTACAAATCTAGAAAAATTGGGTAAAGATGTATATCAAACAATTAAGGAAGCTGTCTGGGAATATCAGCAGGATTATTATATTAACCCTCTGCTTGGTATTGTACGTTCCTTACCTAAAGAGGACCTTGCAGATATGGCTGAAACACTGATTAACCTTACTTCCTTTAAAAGAAGAGTTAGCAGAGCCACTGAATCAGTAGGTCTTCCTGTAGACGTTGCCTTCATTACGAAGGGCGATGGGTTTGTATGGAGAAAAAGGAAAGATTTTATTAATCATGAGCTTAACGCCAGACTCTAATAAAAAGAAAGGTTGATCCAACATGGTCCCCAAAGAGAGAAGCGGAAAAAAGAGATTTTTTAACGTACCTAAAGAAGACGAGCTTCACTTTACCTTAAAGGATAAACAAAAAGCAGAAAAAGAAAAGGTAGTAGAAAAAGTTTTCAAAGAGCTAGATAATAAATATCGAAATAAAAAAAATAAAAAATGAGTTTTTAGATAGATAAGAAAAATCACCATAACATAAATAGTATGTAAGGAAAATATCCTATTTAGAATCAATAGCCTTCTATAGGGTATTTTTTTTGTTTATTTGGAGAGATGGGCACTACAAATAAATCTGATCAACCTACTATCAAAGATGAAAAGAAATGGTTTGTTTAAAAACACTATACAGTGGGAAGAAGACGAAAAAGGCTGAATAGTCTTTGAATTTTTACTAACAACAAGAAAGGATGAGTCTTGTGAGAGCAGTTACTTTTCAAGAAGAAAAACGCGTAGAAGTAAAAGAAGTTCAAGAACCGTCCATTCAGCAAAAAGATGATATGATTGTACGAATCACAGCAAGTGGTATTTGTGGCTCTGATTTACACCTTTATCATGGAGGAATTCCTTTGCCGCAAGATTATATCATTGGCCATGAACCAATGGGAATAGTGGAAGAAACAGGACCAGAGGTGAAGAGCTTAAAAAAAGGAGATCGAGTAGTCATTCCATTTAATATTAGCTGTGGGAGCTGTTATTATTGCAATAACCATATGGAAAGTCAGTGTGACAACTCCAATCCTCATGGAGAAGTAGGTGCACTCTTTGGATATTCAAAACAAAATGGAAATTATCCTGGTGGACAAGCAGAGTACCTACGTGTTCCATATGCAGATTTCTCCTCATTTAAAGTGCCAGAAAGCAGTGAACTTGATGATGAAAGTGTGCTGTTTCTCTCTGATGTGATACCAACTGCTTATTGGAGCGTGGAAAATAGTGGTGTCAAAACAGGAGATACAGTCGTTGTTCTAGGGGCTGGTCCGGTTGGACTGATGGTGCATAAATTTGCCTGGTTAAAAGGAGCAGAACGAGTAATTGCTGTCGATCAGGTTGACCACCGACTCGAGCATGCGAAGAGAACAAACAATGTCGAAACGTATAATTTTAAAGAAAATCCAGAGATTGGAAGTCTTCTGCATGAGGAAACACAAGGAGGAGCAGATGTAGTAATAGACTGTGTTGGGATGGATGGTACTGTTCCACCTAATACTACTCATGGTTCTGAAGGAGATAATCAATTTGGTACAATAAGTCCTATTATTACGGCGTCTCAGGCTGTTAGAAAGTTTGGGGTCGTTCAACTAACAGGAGTATACGGTACAGAAGCCAATAATTTTCCTCTTGGCGACTTCTTTACTCGCAACGTAGCACTGACCATGGGACAAGCTCCTGTGATTCATATGATGCCAGCTTTATATAAGATGGTAGAAAATAAACTTATTGATCCAACAGATATCATTACACACGCTATGCCACTAACAGAAGCCGCTGAAGCTTATCGCATTTTTGATAAAAAAGAAGAGGGGAGCATTAAAACGATTTTAAAACCATAGATAAAGTTTCCAAAATTTAGTTGCTATTCCAACCTCTATCTGTTATGCTTAATAAGAATTATTTTTGTTCGGTCTCGGTCTGAGAGGAAAGAGTAACTTTTGCACTTTTCACCTTTTATCTAAATTGAACAATAATAGTATTAAATAGTGGGGTTATCCACACAGGAGGAAACAAATATGCAACAAGGTACAGTTAAATGGTTTAACGCAGATAAAGGGTTCGGTTTTATCGAAGTAGAAGGTGGCGAAGACTTATTCGTTCATTTCTCAGCAATTCAAGGTGAAGGTTTTAAAACTTTAGAAGAAGGTGAAGCAGTTACCTTCGATACAGAAGAAGGTCAACGTGGACTTCAAGCTACTAACGTTCATAAAGCATAATGTGAAAAGGGCTCTATCATAGAGTCCTTTTTCTTATTTTAAAGAAAGAACATCGTGGCTTGTAGAACAAATGGACTTTTCAACTAATAGTATATGATTAATTATCTGTGCAAACATTATAAGTAAAATCTACTATAAATGAGGTTAAAGAATGAATGAAGCAAATTTTGAAGGCTATCCATTAAGTGATGCAATAAAAAAAGCACTTAATGTATTAAAATATAATAAACCTACACAGGTTCAAAGTGAAGTGATTCCACGAGTACTGCAGGGTCAGGATTTAATCGTGAAATCTCAAACCGGTAGTGGGAAGACAGCTGCTTTTGCGATTCCAATTTGTGAAAAAATAGTATGGGAAGAGAATAAACCCCAAGCACTAGTGCTAACACCAACAAGAGAGCTAGCTGTTCAAGTTCGTGAAGATATAACCAATATCGGCAGATTTAAACGAATTAAAGCTCTGGCTGTATATGGGAAAGAACCGCTTGCTAATCAAAAGGCTGAATTGAAACAAAAAACACATGTAGTGGTTGGTACACCAGGTCGAGTAATGGATCATATTGAAAACAGAACACTCGACTTAGCGCATATAAACTATCTTGTAATAGATGAAGCGGATGAAATGCTAAATATGGGCTTTTTAGATGAGGTAGAAGCAATCATAAAACAGGTACCTTCCAATAGAGTAACGATGTTATACTCTGCTACCTTACCAAAAGAAATCGAAGAACTATGCCATCACTATATGCAATCCCCTCAAAAAATGGAAATGACTACGGATGTGACAACAAATAGAATTGAGCACCGTTTAATAAAAGTGATGAAACGTGATGAGAAGATATCTTTGCTTAAAGATGTGACGATGGTAGAAAATCCAGATAGCTGTATCATTTTTTGCAATACACAAGAGAAAGTGAATGAAGTATCGCAGGAATTGCAACAGGCTAATTATGCGTGTGACCAGATTCATGGCGGACTTGAGCAGGAAAAACGATTTGCAGTAATGGAAGGCTTTAAATCAGGAACATTCCGTTACCTTATCGCAACAGATGTAGCTGCAAGAGGGATCGATGTGGATAATGTGTCACTTGTTATTAACTTTGATGTCCCGAGGGAAAAAGAAAGCTATGTACACCGAACAGGAAGAACAGGTCGTGCGGGTAATAAAGGTAAAGCAATCACATTTGCAGATGAATTGGACATGAGGTATCTGCAATCAATTGAGAAGTATATCGGTCTTCCACTTCGTAACAGGGAGATACCGTCAAAGGAAGAGGTAAGGAAAGCAAAAGCAGCCTTCGACGAAAAAATGGCAGAACGGCGTATAGTGATGAATAATAAAACTGCTAGAATCAATCAAGATATAATGAAATTGCATTTTAATGGTGGGAAAAAGAAAAAAATCCGAGCGGTTGATCTAGTTGGTACCATTTCGAACATCCCACATGTAACAGCAGAGGATATAGGGATCATTACGATTAAAGATAATTGGTCCCATGTTGATATTCTGAATGGTAAAGGGTCATTAGTATTAGAAGCAATGGAACATACGACAGTTAAAGGTAAAAAATTAAAAGTAAGCAAAGCGAGAAAATAGAAATATATAACCAAATGGAAGTGCGTCCTTTTTTTAATGTCTCACTAAATGTGGTTTGATGATCTAACCGAAAAACGATCCACCACCATCTCATTAATATTCCGCACAATTTGTAGTAGAATGGAATTGATTAGAGATAAAGATATAAGGTGATGCGCATATGGAAATTCGTGAGATGATAGAAAAAGATAATCAAGCAATGGAGAGAATTATCAAGCAATCTCTAGAGTCATTTTCTTTAAATATCCCAGGTACAGCTTATTTTGACCCACAACTAGGAAGACTAGCGCAATTCTACAAGCAACAACCTCATGCAAAATATTGGGTGATTGTAAATAATCATGATGAAGTGCTGGGTGGAGTAGGAATTGGTCCATTCGATCAGGAAAAGGATATTTGCGAGTTGCAAAAATTGTACATTGTACCGGAAGCTCAAGGAAAAGGATTATCAAAGAAGTTGCTGACAGTAGCATTAGACTTTGCAAAGCAACACTATACGCATTGTTATTTAGAAACAATGGACAAACTTCAAATAGCAAACAGCCTCTATCGTAAATTTGGGTTCAGGAAGCTTGAGAAGCCATTGGAAGCGTCAGAACATAACGCCTGTGATTCTTGGTATATAAGGGAGTTATCCGAAGAAAAACAATAAAATAACAGTGAGTATATGTTTAAAAGAAGGAAAGTGTGAAGTTCACACTTTCCTTTTTGTAAGGCTTAAATTATTTTTCTAATAATTTAAGTGATTCTCTATTAAACGCTGGAAGGTCGTCAGGAGTTCTACTAGTTACTAGATTGTTATCCACTACCACTTCTTCATCTTTGACGATTGCGCCAGCATTTTCTAAGTCTTTACGCACGGACACAAAGCTTGTCATTTCTCTACCTTTTAAGAGATCTGTTTCGACAAGGAATTGTGGTCCATGGCAAATAGTAAATACGGGCTTGTCTTCTTGTAAGAATGTTTTAGCGAATTGTCCATTTTGCGGATTGATCCGTAATAAATCAGGAGAGAATCCTCCGGGGATTAATAAAGCGTCATAATCACTCGGATTGACTTCTTCTATCCCTTTATCCGCTTTAATGGTATCACCGTTTTTCCCTTTTATTTCTTTATTAGCTTCTTCACTGATAATTTCAACAGTGTGTCCTGCTGCTTCGTATGCTTTAGCAGGATCAGTCAATTCGATTTCTTCTACCATATCAGTTACTAAAACTGCAATTTTCTTTCCCATGTTCCATCTTCCTTTCTATCTAAATAATAATTTAATCATAGGAGACAAAATAGGTTATGTAAAGTAGATTGCTTATAAGGTAAGCTGTCTTAAGCGTGAGAGACGCTAAAATGGATCACTATTTATTAATTCAATATATAGTATATTCCTTATATCGATTTACTATATAATGTGTTATACTATGTAAGTTGCTTTTTAATAAGTAAATAATACGCATGTAATTAAATGAACAAAAAGGGGCATTGTGAAAGCTGGTTGCTACCTGATACATAGAAATCAACATGATGATTCTATATGTATATAAAGTTAAAGAAGTTAACTATAGCCATAAAGTAAGTTCTTTTATTTTTGTGAATTATTCTTAATTCATAGTTAATGAAAGTCCAGGTTTTAGATTTTTTTTCAAAGGGGCTATTAAGAATGAAAAGCTTTTATCAAGATTGTTTGAATAGGTTACAAAAGACAGAAGGAGATGGATGGAAAATGATTACGATAGATGGTGTAGTAGGGGTAGGGAAGACTACATTAATGGAGATTGTTGTAAAGGAGTTAGGGTATACACCATTTGAAGAACCAGTTGTGAATAATCCAATTCTAGATAAATTTTATTATAATCGTGAACGATACAGCTTCCCTTTACAAGTATTCTTCTTAAATGAACGTTTCAAACATATAAAAAATGCCAGTAAGCTCGATCGGGCTGTATTGGATCGTTCCATATATGGAGATGTCATTTTTGCCAAAATGTTGCAGGATAATGGTGAAATGTCTGAAGAGGAATTTAATATTTATTTAAGCTTGTTCAAAAATATGATTGAACACTGCCAACCTCCAGCATTAATGATTTATCTCGAAATATCTACAGAAGAAGCTATTCGTCGAATTAATAAACGTGGCAGAAGTTATGAGGTGGATACAGAAACGGCATATTGGGAAAGATTAAATAAAGAGTACAGAGCCTATTTTGAAGCCTACGACGCATCACCAGTGTTAAAAATTAATGTGGATCATCTCGATTTTGAAAACAATCCAGAGGATCGGGAATATGTCGTATCCCAAATAAAAAAAGAATTACAAGCAATCGACAGAGATAAATTCTAAACATGAAATACTTCTAGTAGAAAAACGTGTCTTCATATTTTCATGACATTGAATGATTATCCTTGTTCCTAGCTTATTAGAAAGAGGAAGCTTAATCCTGTAGCTTCCTCTTTTTTTATACGAAAAATTAGGATACCCCTTGATTTCTCTATAAAAAGGGATTGTTGGAAATCCCGATAGTCTAGCTTCATGTTTGTGAAGATATCTTACATAATTATTTAACGTAATGAGTATGTCCAAGTTGTTTTGCTTTTACTGTTTGTATAAATAAATCAGTAATTTACTGTTATATAATACTGATTATAGACAAAACGGTAAGTAAATACAGATTAATTTGAATAAGTGTTCAATTGACAGAAGGAATTTATCAGTAAAAGGAGGTTACCTAATGTCAGATAAGGTAACAATAGGGTTAATTCAAGCGAAAAATGATGTAGATGGAGCACAGCCTGTAGAACGGCATAAAGAAGCTGCAATCCAAAAACATATCAAGATGGTACGTGATGCAAAAGAAAAGGGGGCCCAAATAATTTGTTTGCAAGAGATATTCTATGGCCCATATTTTTGCACCGAGCAAAATCCGAAATGGTATGCTGCTGCTGAAGAAATTCCAGATGGTCCCACAACAAAACTATTTCAAGAGTTAGCCAAAGAGTTAGAAGTTGTCATTGTTTTACCTATATATGAAAAAGTAGGTATCGCCACCTACTATAATACTGCAGCGGTCATTGATGCTGATGGTAGTTATTTAGGTAAATATCGAAAACAACATATTCCTCATGTAGGAGTAGAAAAAGAGGGTTGTGGTTTTTGGGAGAAGTTTTATTTTAAACCAGGTAATCTAGGCTATCCTGTTTTTGACACGGCCTATGGAAAAATCGGTGTTTACATCTGTTATGATCGCCACTTTCCTGAAGGTGCCAGATTATTAGGATTGAATGGGGCAGAAATTGTGTTTAACCCATCAGCTACAGTAGCTGGTTTATCGGAATATTTATGGAAATTAGAACAACCCGCACATGCTGTTGCTAATGGTTATTATGTAGCAGCTATTAACCGTGTAGGTGTGGAATCCCCTTGGGATATGGGAGAGTTCTATGGTCAGAGTTATTTGGTAGATCCGAGAGGTAATTTTGTCAAAATCGGAAGTCGTGACCAGGATGAAATCATTATAGCCGAAATGGATAAAAAACTAATTAGAGAAGTGAGAGATACCTGGCAATTTTACCGAGATCGTCGTCCGGAAACATATGATGAGATGAGTGCCTTACTTCCCTAGAATGAGTGGAATAGTGATGGAGGTGTTAATGAATGATAAAAACCTCAGTGGAGGAATTGAGAAAAAATTTTGCGGAAATCATTCCGGATTTAACATCCCAGGAAGCGATAGAGGAAGCAAATCGTTGCTTATACTGTTACGATGCACCTTGTACGATCGCTTGCCCAACCGGAATTGATATCCCTTCGTTTATCAAAAAAATTGCCAGTGGAAATATGAAGGGATCAGCAAAAACAATTATGCAAGCAAACCCTGTTGGTGCAAGCTGTGCTAGAGTCTGTCCCACGGAAGAGCTTTGTGAAGGTGCTTGTGTATTAAACGAATCTACAAAATCTATAATGATTGGAGATCTACAACGCTATGCAACCAATTGGGCGATAAAAAATGAACAGATATTATTTAAAGCAGGCAAGAAAAATGGAAAAACAGTTGCCATTGTAGGTTCGGGTCCTGCTGGATTGTCTGCTGCCCGAGAACTCGCTCTATTAGGCTATAAAGTTACTATTTTTGAAGCAGAAGAACAAGCTGGAGGTTTAAATCATTATGGTATTGTCTCCTTTCGATTACCTCAAGATATCGTGTTTTGGGAGGTAAAACAAGTTGAAAGTCTAGACGTGGAAATAAAAACAAGTACAAGAGTTGGTACAGATATTTCTATCAATAAAATAATCAAAGATTTTGATCGTGTCATTCTAGCTGTAGGGATGTCAACTGTACCTGATTTAGGTATTGAGGGAGAAGAAGGTAAAGGAGTTCTTGATGCCATCGATTTTGTTAAGAGAACCAAAACAAGTCCGCTTCCGCAAGAATTAATAGGTAAAAAAGTTGTAGTTATAGGCGCTGGGAATACAGCAATTGATGCTGCAACTTGTTCCGTTCGTTTGGGTGCTGAGAATGTAAAAATTTTATATCGAAGATCAAATGAGGAAATGACTGCTTACGATTTTGAATACGAGTTAGCAAAACAAGATGGTGTCGAGTTCCGGTGGTTAACTCAACCAACTAAGGTTATTGCAGATGATACTGGTAATGTCGTTGGCTTAGAATGTATGAAGATGAGACTGCGCGAAAGAGAAAGGGATGGACGACGGAGACCTATACCAGTGGAAAATTCAAATTTCATACTGGAAGCAGACTTTATTATTAAAGCGATTGGACAAAAGAGACATCAATCTTTACTGCAAAGTTTTGCTATCCAACTTAAAAATGGTATTCCAGTAATAGATGAAGACACCTATCAAACGTCTAACCCAAATGTCTATGCTTGTGGTGATGTGATCTTTCAAGGTGGAAAAGGGGATGCCATGGTCGTAACTGCTGCAGAACAGGGGAAACAAGTAGCTTATTCTCTCCATCAACAATTGTTCAGTGTCGATACAACTGCTTCATAATGAAGAAAAAAGGGAGGTAAAAAAGATGGCAGACCTAAGCATCGATCTAGCTGGTATTAAATCACCGAATCCATTTTGGTTGGCATCTGGTCCACCAACAAACACAGGTTATCAGGTACAGCGTGCGTTTGAAGCGGGCTGGGGAGGAGCCGTATGGAAGACATTAGGAGAACCAATACTTAATGTATCTTCTCGATTTGCCGCTTTACATTATAATAATCAACGAGTAGTAGGTTTCAATAATATCGAATTAATTACCGATCGTTCATTGGAAGAAAATTTACATGAGATCTATGAAACAAAGAAAAAATATCCGGATCATGCAATTATTGCGTCTCTAATGGTTGAACCTGAAAGGGAAAAATGGCATGAAATTGTAAAGCGAGTAGAGGACACCGGTGTAGATGGCTATGAACTAAATTTTGGTTGTCCACATGGAATGGCGGAAAGAGGAATGGGATCTGCTTCAGGTCAGGTTCCTGAGCTTGTTGAAAAACAAACATATTGGACGAAAGAAGTGGCAACAAAACCTGTTATCGTAAAACTTACACCAAACATTACGGATATTACTTTTACAGCGAAGGCTGCTGCTAAAGGAGGAGCAGATTCCATAAGCTTAATCAACACCATTAATAGCTTAGCAGGTATTGATATTGACAGCTGGGATACGATACCGCATGTAGGCCATCAAGGGGCACATGGAGGTTATTGTGGTCCGGCAGTAAAACCAATTGCGCTTCATATGGTTGGTGATTGTGCTAGAAATGACGAGATAAATATTCCGATTTCTGGTATCGGTGGTGTATCCAACTGGAAAGATGCAGTCGAATTTCTGCTAATGGGATCAACTAGTGTGCAAGTCTGTACAGCTGCTATGCATCATGGTTTCCGTATTATTGAAGATATGATAGAAGGGCTAGATAACTATTTAGAAGATAAAGGAATCTTTTCTGTTATGGATATAGTAGGAAAAACCGTCCCTAAATATGTAGATTGGGGTGATTTAGATTTAAATTATAAAGTGGTAGCACAAATCGATAATGATATTTGCATTAATTGTAATAAATGTCACATAGCATGTGAAGACGCATCGCATCAATGTATAGATATAGTGAAAGATGAGCAAGGTGTAAATTATTTACAGGTGAGAGAAGAAGATTGTGTTGGCTGTAACTTATGTTCGATTGTTTGTCCAGTAGATGGTGCCATTAATATGGTTGAGGTAGAAAGTGAATTTTCGCCTATGACATGGAATCAACGACAATCTATCACAGGTCTGGAAAGTGGTTTTGCTGATATAAGTAAGTAAAGGGATGTGACAGTAATGGGAGGTGCCCATATGGGGTTAAAATTAGTGAAAAATGGAACGATTGTAACAGCTTCTGATATTTATCAGGCAGATATTCTGATAGAAGATGAACAAATCTCGTTGATTGGGAATGATTTAGAGATTAAGAGTGCTGAAATCATAGATGCTGAAGGATATTATGTCATGCCAGGAGGAGTGGACCCACACACTCATTTAGAGATGCCATTTGGGGGGACTGTCAGCAAAGATGATTTTGAATCTGGTACGATTGCCGCTGCTTACGGTGGTACTACTACATTAATTGATTTTTGTATTACTAGAAAAGGAGAATCTCTCCAAAAACCGATCAAGGAATGGCACGATAAATCGAAGGATAAGGCAGTGATAGACTATAGTTTTCATTTAATGATTGGGGAAATAAATGAGCAAGTATTACAAGAATTGCCGATTATTCTTGTAGAGGAAGGAATCACATCATTTAAAGTCTTTATGGCTTACAAAGATGTTTTTCAGGCTGATGACGGAACATTATTTCAAACATTAAAAACTGCAAAAGAACTAGGAGCCCTTGTAATGGTTCATGCAGAAAATGGTGATGTAATTGATCATTTGGTGAATGAAGCACTAGAAGCAGGTAACACGGAACCTATATACCATGCATTAACACGCCCACCAGAAGCAGAGGGAGAGGCAACAGCAAGAGCAACAGAGCTGACGGGTTTAGCTAAGTCACAGCTATACGTTGTACACGTATCTTGTGATGAAAGTGCAAGTAAAATCAAAACGGCTCGTGAGAAAGGATATGATGTATGGGGCGAAACATGTCCGCAATATTTAGTATTAGATCAAAGTAAGCTAGCTTTACCAGGTTTTGAAGGTGCTAAATATGTCTGGTCACCACCATTAAGAGAAAAGTGGAATCAAGATAAATTATGGAGTGCGTTGAGAAATGGTGATTTACACACGATTGGTTCCGATCAATGTTCATTTGATTTTGAAGGTCAAAAAACTCTTGGTAAAGATGATTTTTCTAAGATCCCTAATGGTGGACCAATGATAGAGGATCGTTTTAGTATTCTATTTTCAGAAGGTGTTAAAAAAGGTCGGATTACATTAAATCAATTTGTTGATATCATTGCCACCAGATCAGCTAAATTATTCGGTATGTATCCGAAAAAAGGAACAATTGCAGTCGGAGCGGATGCTGATCTGGTTTTATTTGATCCAAACCAAGAACGGACACTATCTGTAAACAGCCAACATATGGCTGTTGACTACAGTGCTTTTGAAGGGATGAAAGTTACAGGTGAACCTATCACAGTACTATCAAGAGGTAAGTTTGTTATCAAAGATAAACAATTTGTAGGAGAATTAGGATCTGGTGAATATATTAAGCGTGCGCGGTATGGTGAGAGATTAGTTAATCAAGGGGAAACGATTGCATTATAACGAAAATAGTCGGTAAGGAAGTGATCAATTGAATGCATTCAATCTTTATGTGGAAGAAAGAAAAGGAATCGATGCCCTCTTAAACAAAGGGTATATCATTATCGGACTAAAAGATAATTTAGACGGTGCGATCGTATTTTTTCGAAAAAATGACGTAGTAGAAAGTTTACAAGTGAACATCGCGGATACAAGGAAATATATCTCAAATGTTATATTTCAGCAGCATATAGATCGTAAAAATGCTTAGGATAAACCTAAGCATTTCATAATATTGGAGAGATTTATTAACAGGATACATGATGTATATGGAAAATAATGCTATCTTGAGATAAATAATGTCAAAGATCTGCAATAGATAATCTCCGTTTCATTAATTGAATCGTTGGATTTCAAGGAGGAGAGGGAAATGACTGCTGTAAATTTAACAGTTAGAGAGGTCTTGGACGAATCATGTTTTGAAAGTGCTGAGCTAATTGCTGGTGAAAGAGGATTAGATAGGGTCGTTCGATGGGTCCATATAATGGAGGTAACGAATGTTGATAATCTTTTAAATGGTTCAGAACTTATTCTATCTACAGGCGTAGGATGGCGAGATTCTAATGGATCATGTGTTGCTTATTTTAAACAGTTAATTGAAGCTGGAGTTGCTGCACTTTGTATCGAGTTAGTCAAGTATACCAATACAATACCTGCTGATATGATAAAAATGGCGAATGAACATGATATTCCATTAATTGTGTTTCATAAAGAAGTTCGGTTTGTCGATATCTCTCAAGTGATTAATAAACGATTAGTTAACAATCAGTATCGAATACTATCAGATTTAGAAGACTTCTCTAGTAAGCTTAATCAAGTAATGCTCTTACCCAACGCATTTCACCGAGTGTTAAAATTAATCCATCAGTATCTTCAAGTACAGGTAATATATATTCCACATAATTCAGAAGAAATCATATTTCTCCCACTTCAACAAAAAAAGGAACAAAAGAAATTGTTAGCATTAATTGAAGCTGACAAGGAAAAAAGAGTGATTAATCGAAACAAACAGTTTATATCTCCTGATCAATCCTATGTTGGTCAATCAATTCAAGCGATGGATGTAAAATTTGCCGAAATAATTTTCTTCCCAAAATATAAAAATATCTCAGAATATGAATTATTAGTGTTAGACCGCTGTGCAAATGCAATTTCGCAGGATTTAATTAGAGCGTTTTATATAGAGGAACAAAGAAAACAGAAAGAACAGCAATGGATATATGAATGGCTTAACGAAACTTATAAGGAAGAAGAAATTAACCAATACTTGAATTCCTTAGAAGCAACGATCAAACCAAATGGTGCTGTTGTTTGGATTTGTCGTTTACATGCCCTAATACATGATAACAATCAATCTTATCATATAGCCGTTTTTCGTAATGTCCTGCAAAAATATGGATTTTTCCTTGTTTCTTTATTCGATCAAAAGCAGTTTATTTTTATTTTAGTAAATGTTCGTAGTCAAACAGATTGGAAAAGCAGACTAAAAAAAGTAATCCAACAGCTGGGCAAAATGAATCTATATAATTTAACTGAAATTCCTTATGCTGTTTTTGGAATTGGGAAACTTACAGAAGATATCCATCTTATTAAAGAAAGTTATCATACCGCTTTAGAAGCGTTAAATATCCAGAATCAAGCAAAGATAAAAAATAGAATATTTTATGAAGATCTCCATATCTATCGACTAGTCTTCAGTCTTAATAATGTTATTTGTTTAGAAGATTATATTCATGAATATTTAGGTAAAGTCTTAGACTATGACGAGTCGCATAATAGTGACTTATTGTATACATTGCAAATTTATTTGGAATGTAATGGGTCCAAAAATGATGCTGCCAAACGCCTATATGTTGTGAGGCAAACGTTATATCATCGTTTAAGTAAATTAAAAGAATTACTTGGTGCTGATTTTATGGAACCAGAAAAACGTTCAATCATTGAATTTTTGATTCATGCTTATCGATATCAACGACCAATTAATGAAGATAACGTGACAGTGAGGAGAATGATGAAGAAAGGATAATGGAAGTGTAAAGCATGGAGTCCTTCATGATCAGTCGTTAATATGCCTGGAGAAGTTCCTAGAACCGGATCTGTTGGTCTGACAAATGTTACGTTGCCTTATGTCTTTAACACTTGTAAATAAAAGTATTGAAAAATTATTAGAACAACAACATCCGATCTTAGGAGAGGTGACTAATGAAGCAGTAGCTACTACGATGATTTTCCTGCTGTTAAACAGTCAGATTCATTAGTAGAAGTAGGTATATCGAAATAATAGCGACTCGATTTCATAGAGTCGCTATTATTATGCAAAAAAATACAGATAACAGCGTTACCTTTTACTTTTAAAGAGTGAAATGAATCCTTTTTATGTTTGACGGAGTGTCTAATGCTTAAAGGATTAGTGGTCTTTTATAATAAGGTCAATTCATTAAAAAGGATGATGAAATGACATGCCGAAGATTGGAATAACAAGTACAACTATTAAAAACTTTATTGATGGAGAATGGATAGAATCAAATACAACAAATTATCTAAAGGTTCTTAATCCTGCTACTGATGAGTATATCGCAAGTGTCCCCTTATCAACAGAACAAGATGTAGAGAAAGCTGTACAATCATCACGAAACGCTTTTGATACTTGGAAAAAAATGCCCGTATCGAAACGTGCACGCATCCTGTTTCGTTATCATCAGCTTTTGATCGAAAATCATGAAATATTAGCGGAAATGATCACCAAGGAAAATGGGAAAAGTTTCAAGGAAGCTTATGGAGAGGTGCTAAGAGGGATAGAGTGTGTTGAATTTGCTACTGGTGCACCTACTCTGATGATGGGTGAGAATTTGTCTACTATTGCAACAGATATTGAATCGCAATGTTTTCGTTATCCCATTGGTATAATAGCAGGCATTACTCCATTTAACTTTCCGATGATGGTGCCGTGTTGGATGTTTCCACTTGCTATTGCCTGTGGCAATACCTTTATCTTAAAGCCGTCTGAGAAAACACCCTTGCTTGCAAATAAATTAGCAGATTTAATACATGAAGCAGGTTTGCCCAAGGGTGTATTGAATATCGTTCACGGAGCCCATGATGTTGTAAACAGTGTTATAGAGCATAAAGACATAGCAGCTATCTCCTTTGTTGGTTCAGAACCTGTAGCAAAATATGTTTATCAAAAGGCTGCATCAGAAGGAAAACGAGTACAGGCACTAGCAGGTGCTAAAAACCATCATATTGTGATGCCAGATTGTAATCAACATAAAGCAATTGATAACATTATTAATTCTGCATTTGGTAGTGCCGGCCAACGCTGTATGGCATGTAGTACAGTTATAACAGTTGGGAATCAGTCAGAACGATTTATTGGTTTATTAAAAGAAGAGGTTGATCGAGTAAAAATAGGAAACGGTATGGATAAAGAAGTAATTGTAACACCTGTTATTAGTCAAGAAAGTAGAAAAAATACTATTGAGTATATAGAAAAAGGAATTGCGGAAGGTGCGATGCTGATCCGTGATGGTAGAAAGGATATCGATTCATTTACACATGGAAACTTTATAGGACCGACAATTTTTGATTTGGTTACATCTGAAATGTCGCTAGCGCAAGAAGAATTGTTTGCGCCAATCTTAAGTGTGATGAGGGCAAGCGATTTAAACGAAGCAATTGACATTATCAATCGATCAACATTTGGTAATTCTGCAACGCTTTATACGAATAACGCATCTGCAATTCGTACATTTAGAGAAGACGCGGAACCAGGAATGCTAGGAGTCAATATTGGTGTACCAGCACCCATGGCGTTTTTTCCTTTTTCAGGCTGGAAGCATTCCTTTTATGGAGATTTACATGTGAACGGGAAAGATGGAGTTGAATTTTATACAAGAAAGAAGATGATTACCTCAAGGTTTTATTAGAAGGGAGAGAACAAATTGCTTAAAAATAAAATGGAAAACCCTTTGGAGAAGGATCAGCACTATATTTGGCATTCGATGAAGAAATATGATCCTGATTCAACAATGATTGCAGAAAAGGCAAATGGTTCTTGGATTACGGATATAGATGGAAATCAATACTTGGATGCAATGAGTGGATTATGGTGTGTCAATGTTGGCTATGGTCGTGATGAGCTAGCGGAAGCTGCTTATCAACAAATGAAAGAGTTAGCTTATTATCCGCTCACCCAAAGTCACATGCCAGCAATACGACTAGCAGAAAGATTAAATGAATGGTTAGATGATGAGTATGTTTTTTTCTTTTCAAATAGCGGGTCAGAAGCAAATGAAGTAGCATTCAAAATTGTTCGGCAATACCATCGCCAAAATAATCAACCGGACAGATGGAAATTTATTTCTCGTTACCGTGCATACCATGGTAACTCGATGGGAGCATTAGCAGCAACTGGGCAGGCTCAACGAAAATATTTATATGAACCACTTGCACCAGGATTTCTACATGTTGCTCCACCTGATTGTTATCGTAGTTCTCATCCGGTTGATGGCACTTGTTGCAGTGAAAGTGCCAAAGATATCGAACGTATCATGGTGTGGGAGCAAGAGCAGACGATTGCTGGCGTAATCATGGAGCCGATTATAACAGGTGGAGGGGTATTGATTCCACATCAGCACTATTTAAAAGAAGTAAGTGAAATATGTAAAAAACGTGGGGCTTTACTCATTGTGGATGAAGTTATTAATGGTTTTGGTCGTACAGGAAAACCATTTGGATTTATGCATTATCATGTCAAACCAGACATCATTACCATGGCGAAAGGATTAACAAGTGCCTATCTGCCTTTATCGGCTACCGCTGTTCGCCGTGATATTTATCAATCCTTTCAAGGTTCGGACGCATATGATCATTTGCGACACATTAATACATTTGGAGGAAATCCAGCAGCATGTGCTGTTGCATTAAAAAATTTAGATATCATCGAAAAGGAACAATTAGTTGAACGTTCTCATCAGCTTGGAAAACGATTGTCTAGGGAAATGAAAGAAATAGCTGATCATCCTAATGTAGGTGATATACGTATCAAAGGGTTATTGATGGGAATCGAATTAGTGGAAGATAAGCATTCAAAAGAACCAATTAACCAGGAAAAAATTCAACGTGTTATTACTTACTGTAAAGAAAGAGGTGTCATTATCGGTAAGAATGGTGACACAGTTGCAGGCTATAATAATATTATGACGGTAAGCCCACCATTGAGTATGACAGATGATGAGTTTGGTTTGATGACTCGTGTCTTAAAAGAATCTATTGCATTCATTTAACTCCTTTGTTAACAAGGAGTTTTTTATTTGTTCATTCAATTAGATGATATGGAAGAAAAAAATGCTAGATTATTTAACGCTTTGTCTAATGTGTAAGCACTAATATATCAGTAAAATGTTAGGAAAGATAACATCAGTGGGCTTAAAGAAAATCTGTTAAAGAAATTATATTTATGGGGGGAGAGGAGATGACAATTGTTGCTCCGGAAATCCAATTAAATCAGATAAGTATGACATATCAAACGAATGATACAGAAGTATTAGCACTCAAGGATATTTCAATAAATATTAAGAAAGGGGAATTTGTATCTTTACTAGGTCCATCTGGATGTGGCAAAACAACTTTATTACGCATTATTGCTGATTTAATCCAACCTACTAAAGGGGAAATAACGGTTGGTGGTGGGTCGGTTAGACAAGCGAGGTTAGCTCAGAAATATGGAATTGTCTTTCAAAGTCCAGTGCTTTATGACTGGAGGAAAGTGAAGCAAAATATTTATCTTCCGTTAGAATTAATGGGAATGAACAAAGCAGAAAGACAAGAAAGAGTGGATCATTTACTTCAATTAGTTGGTTTAGAAAAATTCAAAGATAAGTACCCGTGGCAATTAAGTGGTGGGATGCAGCAACGCGTGGCGATTGCACGTGCTCTTGCGATAGAGCCTGAAATTTTATTGATGGATGAGCCATTCTCTGCATTAGATGAATTTACTAGAGAACGTTTAAATGAAGAACTTTTAACGATATGGGATAAAGTAGGGAGTACAGTAGTTTTTGTAACACATAGCATACCTGAAGCTATTTTTCTTTCTGATAGAGTTTTAGTATTATCCCCCCATCCTGGCAGGTTATCATCAGTTGTGGATATTCCATTACCAAGACCTCGAACACAAGAAATGAGAAACAGTAAAGAATTTTTTGATTTAATTGCTCACATCCGTAATAGCTTTGAGGGAGTGTAAGATATGCGGGTAGATTACATACTCCAACACCGATGGTTTCCCGTATTTGTTTGGATGATTGGCTTATTTATTCTATGGGAACTTGGTTCATGGGTACTGCTAAATGTGATAGAGGCACCGATGGCGCAATCTAAGCTTCCTTATGTACATGAAGTTGCAATTACGTTTGTTGATTACGGGAGTGTTCTTTATAAAGAAGGATTAGTCACCTTTTCGAATGCTGGATTCGGTTTCCTGTTAGGAGCAGTTCTCGGTATTATATTGGCTGTATTGATGAGTATTTCAAAATGGGTAGAACAAATGGCCTTACCGTATGCTGTCGCTTCGCAAATGGTTCCCATATTAGGGTTAGCACCTATCGTATACGGAATCATGCGTGACGAGCAATTAGCGAGGATTATTATAGCAGGCTATATCACGTTCTTTCCTGTAGCGATCAATATGTTAAGAGGGCTAAGAAGTGTGGATGTTTCTGCACTTGAATTAATGTATTCATTAGCTGCAAAACCGTGGAAAATTTATTGGAAATTACGTTTTCCAGCTGCGCTACCTAGCTTGTTTAGTGGTTTAAAGATAGCTGCACCATTAGCGGTAACAGGTGCAATTTTAGTTGAATTAATGGGTGCACAGAACGGTATTGGCGTTATTATGCTGAAGAATTTATATTATGGTCCTTCCCATACTTATATGTTCTGGTCAACAGTGATTGTGGGTGCGTTGTTAGGTCTCTTCAGCTTTTTGTTAATGAATATATTAGAGAGACTTGTCTCGCCATGGCAACCAGAATTTAGAGACGGAGGTGACCAATAGTGACTGAGAAAGCAGATAAAATGGTTGATTGGTCTGCAAAATCAAAAGATGGCCAGTCATCATTGCATACAAATCCTAAAAAGCTTATAGCAAAAAAAAGACGTAATTATCAGAAAGTATGGCTGCCCATTATAACGGGAGTAGTTATGATCTATTTATGGGAGTCACAAATTCTTCATATGATTTTTAATTTGCAATTATACCAACTACCAATTCCAACAGCAATTTATGAAGCTTTGATAGAAAATATATCTGTTCTGTTAGCTTATACTGGGTATACGATGACAGAGGCGATTACCGGGATGATGATCGGATCTACGCTTGGTTTTATTATTGCACTCATGGCGATCGCATGGCCAAAGTGGGGAAGAGGTGGACTTATTTTAATTGCTGCTCTAAATGCCGTTCCTATCGTGGCATTAGCACCTATTATGAATTTATGGTTTGGATCTGGCATAGGATCACGAATAGCCATTGTCACAGTTATTACAATGGCCGCTATGGCAATCAATGCACATAAAGGAATGAAAATGGTATCTCCATTGGCACTTGATTTAATGTATTCTTATGCTGCCAAAAAAACGGATGTAATTCGATATTTGCGAATCATGAACAGTTTACCTCTCATTTTTTCAGCATTAAAAATAAATACAACAACAAGCATAATAGGAGCCATTGTAGGTGAGTTTTTCTTTTCTTCTCAGGGACTTGGTTATTTATTATCGAATTCTATTAAAGTTGCCAATATGCCATTAGGATGGTCATGTATTGTCTTAGCAGCAGTCGCAGGCGTGAGTTTTTATGTCATTATCGAACTTATGGAAAGGCTTCTATTAAAATGGCATACATCCGTTAGAGTATGATGAGTGTGGAAATCTATTATTAAGCTATAGAATGATTGATCATATAAAGGGAAGTCCATTTCTTAATATTAAAATGATATGAAGGGGGATACTCAATGAGAAATGTCGAGAAAGGTAAAAAACGAATGGTAGTGATGCTATTACTGTTCCTTTCACTATGCCTTTTAGCAGCATGTGGGAATGAAGGTGCTTCAGGGAGCAGTGATGAGGAAGAAGACATGGAATTAACGCCAGTAAAACTGCAATTAAAATGGGTACCACAAGCCCAGTTTGCTGGATACTATATGGCACTTGAACAAGGGTTTTATGAAGAAGAAGGATTGGATGTCACCATTGTTCCAGGCGGACCAGATATTGTACCTGAGCAACAAGTAGCCAATGGTGCAGCTGACATTGGTATTAATTGGGTAGCAAGTTTATTACCGCATATAGAGCAAGGCTTACCTTTAGTACAAATTGCGCAAATTTATCAAAAAAGTGGTCTGGTCCTTGTATCTAAAAAGGAGGCAGAAATTGCTTCTCCTGAAGATTTGGTAGGAAGGAATGTTGGAAATTGGATGGGTGGAAATGAATTTGAAGTATTAGCATTATTTGATAAATATGGCTTAGATCAGAATGCTGATTTATCTTTTGTTAAGCAAGGACTTACGATGGATCAGTTTTTTTCTGATGAAATTGAGGTTGCGTCCGCTATGACCTATAATGAATATCAAGTTGTATTAGCAGAAGGATATGATGAAAATGATTTAAACGTAATTGATATGAATGATGAAGGGGTAGCGATGCTAGAAGATAACTTGTTTGCTAATACGGAATGGCTGGAAGAAAATAAAGAGACTGCAGCAAAATTTGTCCGTGCATCTTTAAAAGGGTGGGAAGCTGCAATTGAGGATCCTGAAGCTGCTGTAGACAGTGTTATGGTAGAAGCTGAAGAAAGTTCGTCAAGAGAACATCAATTAAAAATGATGGAGGAAGTTGGGAAATTAATTTTGCCAGAAGGTTTTGATCCTGCAAACATTGGTCAAACTGACGATGAGATGTTTAAACAAACGGCTGATATCGCCTATGAGTACGGTGTAATTGAAGAACCAGCTGATTTAGATACAGCTTACACCCATGAGATTATGGAAATGGCTACTGAATAAATGCATGCTACTTTGGTATGGAAATAGGGAAGAAAGGTTAGGAAAAAAAGTATAGGGGAAAGAAAAATCCGAACTAAGATCTCACTGATTCCACAGGAGTCTAACTATTTGGCTTACTGTAAGTCAGATCAAATTGTTTCGGATTTTCCGTTCATTTATTTTGTTTTGTTATGTCCAGCTTTTTCTGTGAAGCGTCCAACAGCGGACAAGATGTAAAATAGACAGCTCTAGTATAGAGAGGCAATCACTCCATTGATTGCTTTTTCTTGTTTATTAAGCATTTATCTGTGAATGGAATTATTTCCCTCTTTATGGCAAGGGAAGTACTAATGGTATATAATTTAATTAAAAATGTAATAGCTGGATGGCGTTGTCACGCATAAGTAATAGACAACGTTATGGACCCAGGTAAGTTTTATTATTATGGTAGTTTTACTTCATAAGCTAGAAATAAAACCATTTAAGTCTAGGAAGGAGTTTTTTAAAATATTAGATTAGTAATATCTTACAATGACGTTAGCTAGGAAGGAAGTTAAAGAAGTGGATATTCATTCAGAGGAAAGTAATAAAGCCATTTATTTTTGGCTATTGTTAGTACCCCTATTTTGGGGAGGAGCCTTTGGTGCAGCGCAACATGTTATTACCGAAATTTCACCACTTATAGCGGCAACTTTACGATTTGGTTTAGCAGGACTGATTTTACTTATTATCGTTTTAATAAGAGGTGAATGGAACTGGGCTGTATTACGAGGTCGATGGTTAGGGCTATTAATAATGGCGATTACCGGCATATTTAGTTATAATGCTTTTTTCTTTATCGCTTTAAAATATACCAATGCCATTAATGGGTCGTTAATAATGGCGACTTCTCCTGTGTTCATTACATTAGGAGCCATTCTTTTTTTGCACGAGACATGGAACAAACGTAGGGGAGTAGGATTATTTCTGTCGTTAACAGGTGTATTTCTTGTCATTATGCAAGGATCCTTTCAAACATTATTTTCTCTTTCCTTTAATAAAGGAGATTTATTATTTATTTTTGCTCTCATTAGCTGGGTCATTCATGGGTTAATAGGAAAGGTAGTGATGCAAGGAGTCTCTCCAATATTTACAACGACTGTTACCACGATCGTTGGTTCTATCTTTCTCGCAATAAGCTCTTTTTTTGATGGAGAATGGCAAGCTGTGTTATCGATGTCTGGTCAAGCATGGCTGGAGATGATCTATATGATTGTTTTTGCAACGGTAATTGGCTTTTTCCTTTGGAATGAAGGGATTCATCAAATTGGTGCCAGCAAATCTAGTATTTACATGAATCTTGTCCCGATTAATGCCGCTTGGATTGCTGTCGTTTTATATGGAGAGAGTTTAACATGGCAACAAGTTTTGGGAATGACAATGGTTATTACCGGAGTGTTTATTGCTACATATAATAAGAGACTAAGCGGATTAAAAATGCAAGCGTGATGACAAAAATATCCTATGATTATTCCTATTAAATAATCACCCAGGATTTACCTGAGTGATTATTTTACTTCATCAATGCTCTACACCGTAACAGCATTCATCAATCCAAGGTATAGACTTACAACTGAAAGTCCTCCCATGAGCAGAGCCAAGTAAGGAGAAAGCTTTTGAACGAAAGTGTAGAGAATGCAACCTAAAAACAATAGACCTGTTAGTAAAAACAATACACTAAGTCCGTTTAGCTCTAAGGTTAAATCTATCCCGATTGGAACAGAAGCGAATGTTTGAAATAAAACAGATGCTTCTCCTGTTGCCAGTGTCTGTTCAATATTATGTGGTGGTTCCTGTTCTGTCATAAATGCCGTAACGGCAATAACAGCTAAGATAATGACACTTTCTGCACGCCACCAGTTTCTCGGAGAATAATGTGCATCCTCCTTTACTCTTTTCCGAATCAGCACACCATTGATAAGACCGAAAAAGAGAATGGGGATAAACAACAAACTCTTCCATAATAAAGCCTGACCATATGGCAATGTCCAGGAATCAACGATACTTTCGTTTAAAAAATAGCTCATAAACATTCCCGATAAAGCTAAAATAGTTACACAGCCAATGGCAAAGGGGGTAAACCAATTAATGAACGCTTGCCATTTGTCGGCATTCTTTGAGAACCAACTGGTGATAAATAATACGCCAATCCATGCGGTAACAGCAGTATAATGAAACAGATGTGCTGCTGCTCCAGGGTAGCTTCCCATATTGGCTGAATGCCCAACAACTGCCTGTGTGAATAACATCCCGAAAGTTATGAAAAGCCCGAGCGTATATAAAATTGGCATGGTATTATGTCGACGTAACCCTAATAACAAAATGAAAAAGAGGATAGCTAACAAGCTTAACGCCAGCCAAGCATGACCAAGTGCCATATTGCTAATGACATAACCTATACTTGCAACTATAGACTCATCCCGGTAATGATTCAATGCCAAAGCTAGATCTAACAATGAAAAAAATGAAAGGAAAGGGATAAGTATAATGGCTATAGCCAATGTTTTCTTTGGTAGGACGATAGATGTTTTCTTATCCTCAGGAATAACTCCAAGGAGACATCCTCCCATAAGAATGGCAAAACAAATGTATAGTAAGCCATTACTTATCGATACTATCATTTTTTCTTCTTCCTAAGCATGAGGATAGCAAGAACAGCAACAATAACTAGAACAATGGCGATTATAACTATCAGTGTGGAATTTCCATCCGCTTCATCAGCATTATCATTCGTCACACTTTCTTCTGCCTGATCAGCTTCAGGTGCTGTTTCTTCTTCAGTTAATTCTTCTGATGCTTCTTGATCATCGGTTGCTTCTTCTGTTTCCTCGACTACCTCTTCTTCCTCAACACGTTCAAATTGGTAAGTCAATTCTTGCTCCATCACATGTCCGTCTTCACCAACAATACTGTAATACAGTGTGTAATTTCCATCTTCTATTTGATCTGGAAGTGTGACAACAAGCGTGTCTGCTGGTTCATGGGTAACTTCCTCTAGCGGTAATTCTTCCCCATTTTCATGTGTTAACGTGATTTCATTCAGCTCTTGAACTGTCGATTCGAAGGTTAACGTAATAGCTCCCGTATCTTCATTTAAGACCGAGTTTTCTTCTGGGTCTGATGTTTCTAAGTGTGTATGTGCACCAACTGCAATTGGGAAAGCGATTAGTAAAACAATAATAAGAAATAAGAATCGTTTAAACATTTCTCATCTTCCTTTCTAATTTTATCAATATATACCTCTTTTATAACAGATCTACACCTTTTTTACTATGGACAATTTTCAACAAATTCTTGATGAAAATATGAAGAATCCTGTTGATACGTCTCAGGAAAGTTCTGAAGGTGTTGTCTAACTGTTTGACCTATGTGCATAAATCCATTGTTGCCGAGAAAAGATAGGTTTGTCATAAGGTGCGCGACAAAGTTAGTTTTCAAGTATCTTGAAGCTAGGATAACTGTATCATATGATAAAAATTGATGGATAGAAAACTATATTTATATAGAGAGGGAGAAAGATAATGGCTCAGTCTAATATAAAGGTAAAAGTCCAGCAGTTTGGTAACTTCCTTAGCTCAATGGTACTGCCAAACATCGGTGCATTTATTGCATGGGGACTTATTACTGCATTGTTTATTGCAGATGGTTTTTTTCCAAATGAAAACCTTGCGAAATTAGTTGACCCAATGGTGTTTTATTTACTACCATTATTAATCGGTTACACTGGTGGTAAATTAGTTCATGACCAACGGGGTGGTGTCGTAGGTGCGATCGCCACAATGGGGGTTATTGTAGGTGCACCAGATACGCCGATGTTCTTAGGTGCCATGATTATGGGACCACTTGGTGGTTATGTAATTAAAAAGTTTGACCAAGCAATTGAAGGCAAAATTAGATCTGGCTTTGAAATGCTGGTAAACAACTTTTCTGCTGGAATTTTAGGTGGATTACTTGCGATTCTTTCATTCTTAGGTATTGGTCCAGCAGTCAATGGATTTACCCAGCTGCTTGTCGCAGGTGTAGATTGGTTAATTGGTGTAGGTCTATTACCATTAACAAGTATCTTTATCGAACCTGCCAAAATCTTATTCTTAAATAATGCAATCAATCATGGAATCCTTTCTCCAATTGGTTTAGAACAGGCTAGAAGTACAGGAGAATCTATTCTTTTCCTATTAGAAGCAAACCCTGGACCAGGTCTTGGTGTTCTATTAGCATTTATGCTGTTTGGAAAAGGTACTGCAAAGCAGTCAGCACCTGGTGCGGGTATCATTCATTTCTTCGGGGGGATTCATGAAATTTACTTCCCGTATGTCTTGATGCGTCCAATGCTGTTCTTCGCTGTTATTTTAGGTGGTATGAGTGGAATTTTAACATTGGTACTTTTAGGTGGAGGACTAGCGGCTCCTGCATCTCCAGGTAGTATATTAGCGATTGCTGCTGTTACACCTGGTAAAGCAAGTGTTTATATTGCGAACTTTGCTGCCGTTATTGTAGCTACGATTGTTTCGTTCGTTATTTCAGGATTTGTGTTAAAATCAGGTAAAGAACAAGATGAAGATATAGAAGAAGCAACACAAAAAATGCAAGAAATGAAAGGGAAGAAAAGTTCTGTAGCTGGAACACTTCAATCTCATTCAGGAACACTTCCAGACAAAGTGAATAAAATTGTTTTCGCTTGTGATGCTGGAATGGGGTCAAGTGCAATGGGCGCTTCACTCCTACGAAAAAAAGTGAAAGCTGCGGGTCTAGATGTTACTGTTACCAATTCAGCTATTAGTAACTTACCTAGTGATGTACAAATTGTTATTACTCAAGAAGAATTAACGCCTCGAGCAAAAACTAAATTACCTGATGCGTACCACATTTCAGTAGATAACTTCTTATCAAGTCCTGAATATGATAAGCTAATTGACAGTCTACAAAATGGTGTGTCAGAAGAATTGACGGAGATAGTAGAAGAGACAGAAGCAGATGTAACAGGTGCTGATCATGCGCATGATGATGACGATTTGTTACGAGAAGAAAACATCTTCCTTAATCAGGAGTTTGCTACAAAGGAAGAGGCAATACGTTTTGCTGGTGAAGTATTAGTTAAATCCGGTTACGTTGAGGATAGTTATGTTGATGCGATGATCGAGCGTGAGAAGGTGACTTCAACATACATGGGAAATAATGTGGCGATTCCACATGGTACAGAAGAAGCGAAAAAAGCAGTTAAGCGATCTGGCTTTACCGTTCTTCAAGTTCCAAATGGTGTTGATTTTGATGGCCAAGAAGCAAAATTAATCTTTGGTATCGCAGGTAAAGATGGTACACATTTAGAGATTCTTTCTGGTATTGCAGTTGTTTGTTCAGAAGAAGAAAATATTGAAAAGATGGTACAAGCAAAAACAGCAAAAGAATTGCTAGATATTATCAATAGTCAATAATTGAGAAAAGAGTAGAAAGATGGTTAGATACTGTCTTTCTATTCTGTTATATTCTCCCTGAAATCATTTTATAAGGAAACGAGTGGGTAGAATGTTTATTACGTCAAGGGAAAAATCGATCATTGATTTAGTGATGAAAACCTCTGGAAAACACACGCCTCATTCACTTGCTAATTATCTCAATGTAAGTGTGAGGACGATCCAGCGTGATTTGAAGGCTGTTGAGAACATATTGAAGCCTTTTGAATTGCATTTGAATCGTACAACCAATGATGGGTTAATAATTGATGGAAAAAATGAACATATATTTAAGCTGGTTCAGCAGCTCTCCCATGTACATCCTACTGATCAAACTCCAGAAGAAAAAAAGCTGCAGTTACTTATTACATTATTACATGAAGGAACATTTTTTAAGACACAGTTGTTGGCTAAGCAACTGGGAGTAAGTGTTACTACTCTTACTTCTTATTTAGATGATCTATCTGACTGGCTCGATAAATTTTCTGTCCATTTGACACGAAAAAGAGGAGTCGGTGTAAGTATAACAGGTGGAGAAGGAAATAAACGCAAAGCTTTGGCTACTTGTTTCTTATTTTATTTTCATGAAGAGCTTTTAGAAAGCTTATATCTATTACAAAAGAATAATAAAGTAGAAGGTCCTGTTTTAGGATACTTTCTGCCAGAGTATCTACTAAAAATTGATAATATAGTATATCACTTGTTTGATCGTGGTCAAACAAGATTAGCGGATAATGATTACTTAGGTTTAATTGTTCATATTGCGATTAGCCTACAACGGGTAGAAGATAACTTTTTATTAGAGCCAGACGATATAATTGCGAATGGTGAGTCGACAAGAGCATTTCAGCAGATGAGCCAGATTTGTGAGGGATTAAAAGAGGAACTATCGATTCCGTTAAGTAAACGTGATGTGCATTATTTAGCTGTTATATTAAAAGGATCCAAGTTGCAAGATACGGATAAAGTTGAATATGACAGTATTATGCTTGGACAGATTATTAAGAACATTATACAGGACGTTTCAAGCCAATTGCACGTTGATTTATCCAGAGATTTTTCGTTATTTCAAGGGTTGCTTGCTCACCTGGAGCCCTCCATCTTTCGCTTACAGCATCAGATGGGCTTGTTTAATCCATTAACAGATCAAATCAAGAAGAAATATCCTGTGTTGTTTATGGCTGTTCGAAATAGTTTGGAGAAGGAATTTCCAGATATTCGTTTCCCAGACGATGAAATTGCTTTTATTGTGCTTCACTTTGGATCGACATTATTAATGAATGAGGAGAAGACAACGATCCATGCTGTCATTGTATGTCCAACAGGGATAGGCACCTCTAAGATGTTAGCAAGTCGTATCCAGAAAGAATTTAAGGAAATTACTTCTGTGGAAATTAAATCGATAAAGGAAATGGAAAAGGCAAACTTGGACGTGTTTGATGTATTCATTTCCACTGTTAGATTACCATTTGATGATGTTAACTATATTTTAGTGTCGCCGTTATTGAGTGATGAGGACATTCAAATGATCGGAAGCTTTCTAAAGAGTAATATTCAGCAACTAACAGGTAAGAATGAATATATACGAGACACGGGAAAAGAAGCTAGACAAGAAGCATCAAGCCTCCAAGATGTGTTGCAGGAAATGAAAGATGTTCAAACGAGCATGGAAGCAATCCTTGATAATTTTCGTTTATATAGAAAATCGAACCATTCGTATAAGCAAGTGTTAAAAGAGATGACAGAAGAATTAGAGCGAGAAGCGTTAATTTCAGATGCTGCAAGTGTTTTGCAGAAGTTAGAAGATAGAGAAAAAATAGGTGGATTAGGGATTCCCAATACAAATATGGGTCTGTATCATTGCCGAGATACTGGTATCAAGGAGCTTATTTTTCAAATATGTCACTTAGAGAAGCCTTGTATCATTAAGGGGATGGATGGCAGGACTGTAGAACTGAAAAATCTACTTTTAATGCTATCACCTGAAAAGCTAAGTTTAAAAGAACAGGAAATACTTAGTCTTATAAGCACCAGTTTGATTGAAGATGACAAAGCAATGATGATTTATTCGTCTTTCAGTGAGTCGCTGATTAGAGACAAATTAGAGGATCTGTTTTCAGAATACCTTCAAAATAAATGGATAAAGGAATGATCGTAATGAAACAAACAGTTCATTTTGGAGCAGGAAACATTGGTAGAGGATTTATTGGTGCTTTATTTTCCGAGTCAGGGTATCAGGTAACATTTGTAGATATTGCTGATCAAATCATCAATCAATTAAATGAACAGAAGAGCTATCAAGTGAAGCTAGCAACAGATAAACAAGAGACAACCACTATTCATCATGTAGCAGGTTTAAACAATCTGACTCAGGAAAATGAGGTGATCGAAGCAATTACAAATGCAACCTATTTAACAACTGCTATCGGTCCTAACATTTTACCGAGAATTGCCCCGTTAATTGCACGAGGTATCTCTGAAAGAGTATACCAATCAGATCAACCGTTATATGTAATTGCTTGTGAGAACCAAATCGGTGCTACAGACATTTTGAAGCAACATATTTTAGACAGCCTTGATGAGGATACTAAGGAAAGATTAGCGGGAAGAGTGTACTTTTTCAATTCTGCTGTTGACCGTATTGTACCAATTCAAGAAGATACTAGCTCACTTGATGTATTGGTTGAGCCATATTATGAATGGGTCGTGGAAACAGAAGAGGAGATTCCAACAGTTAAAGGAATGACGATTGTTCGTGAGCTAGCTCCATTTATCGAGCGTAAACTATTTACAGTAAACACAGGGCATGCAGTCATTGCATATCTTGGATATTTAAATGGAAAATCTACCATCGACAAAACCTTAGCAGATGAAGTAATTGAAGAGCAAGTAGAAGCAACATTAAAAGAAACGGGTGATTACCTTATTAAACAATATGGTTTAAATAGAGAAGAACATTTGAACTACATCCAAAAAATTGTGAAACGATTCAAAAACCCGTACTTGAATGATGGCGTAACTAGAGTAGGTCGTGCACCAATAAGAAAACTAGGACCAGAAGACCGCTTGGTTCGTCCAGCAACTGAAGCACAAAAAGTAGGCTTACCCTTTACAAACTTAGCGAAGGCGATTGCTGCAGCGTTACTATTTGATCACCAGGAGGATGAAGAAGCGGTGAAACTTCAAACGATGATCGAAGAAAAAGGAATTGCGCAAGTGTTGCACGAAATAAGCAATCTTCCTGAGGACAGTAAAATTACTGGGGAAGTAATCAAGCAATATGAATGGTTAAAGTAAATAGTTAGTCCAATACGGTTCAGTTACATTTTAAAGTAGCTGGGCCGTTTTTTATAGATACGTTGCATGTTTTCGTTAAATTATTATATGCTGAATGTAAACTTTCATTTAAGGATGGGGTGAATGAATGTGAAGGACTATAATAAATTATCACCAGTCGAAGCAGCAGGTAAGTTTATCCGAAGTCGTTTTCCGGATTGTGAGGGTGCGCTTTTAGCAGGTAGTGTTGTTCGAGGCGAAGCAACCGTAACATCGGATTTAGATATCGTCATTTTTGATCGTAACATTCTCTCCTCTTACAGGGAATCACTTTCTGATTATGGGTGGAATATCGAAATTTTTGTTCATAATCTCACTTCCTATAAAGATTTTTTTGCAAGTGATTGTGAAAGAGCGAGGCCTTCAATGCCTAAAATGGTAGCGGAAGGCAAAGTTATTAAAGATAAAGGCATAATAAAAGCGATTAAAAAGGAAGCAAGAGAATTACTTGACCAGGGGCCAGAAGCATGGTCTACAGAAACGTTAAATACGAAAAGGTACTTTATTACTGATGCACTAGATGATTTAATTGGTTCTGATAACAGAGCAGAATCATTATTTATAGCGAATACACTTGCTGAACAAATAAGTGAATTTGTCTTAAGGACCAATAAGCGGTGGATTGGTGATTCCAAATGGATGATTCGTTCATTAAAGGATTATGATAAAGAGTTTACTAAAAAGTTTGTAGAAGCCTTCGATACTTTTTATAAATCGAATAAAAAAGACAAAATCATTATTCTTATTGATGATGTATTGAGCTCTCATGGCGGCCGTTTATTTGATGGCTTCTCTTTAGGAAAGTAGAATCTTCGTTACAAAGAATCATCTTGATAACTTCTCTTTGAATGTTGAAAAGGCTTTACGTACGATTAGCACCATGATAATATATAAATAACTTTAACGAAACGGAGGTGGTGGTAAGATGTTGAATCAAACTGTTTTAGTGTACGGTTATTGGACTGAATTCCTTTATTTTAACCGTGCAAAATTTGCGATTGCAATTGTTAACGGGATACGTATGCCCTTTTTTAACAATTCAATAGCAAACTAAAACAGTGAAAACATCTCTTACCCCACCAATAGGAACGGTTTGTAAGGAGAGCTTTTTCATGCTCTTCTTTTTTGTGTCGATAGAACGGGAGTTAGTCAAGTTCTATAACAAGTCTATTTTTGAGGCTATGGGAAGGTATGTCTTCTCATAGCCTTTTTATATTTTTAGGAGGATATCAATATGATTGTATGTAGTGCAAATAATATAGCGAAGATGTACGGTGGTAACACCATTTTCGAAGATATAACGTTTGAAGTAAAAGAAAAAGAACGTGTCGGTTTGGTTGGTCCAAATGGTAGTGGGAAAACGACGTTAATTCGTTTACTAGCTGGTGTGGAGACACCTGATTCTGGACAAATACATTGGAAGAAAGGGGCCAAAATAGGTTATCTAGAACAAATCCCCAACTATCATCATGCGGCAACTGTAAAAGATGTGTTAAGATCTGCCTTTTCTTCTTTGTTGAAGATGGAAGAAAAGATGAAAAAGATAGAGAACGAAATGAGTGTAGAGACCAACACGGACAAATTGGAAAAACTGATGATCGATTATGGCAACTTACAAGATCAGTTCACCATAAATGGTGGATATCAAATAGAATCCCAAATAGAGAAAATCGTACAGGGTTTAAATATTCCTACACTACTTGATCAAATTTTCTCCCAATTAAGTGGAGGAGAAAAAACAAAAGTTGGTTTAGCATTAATGTTGCTTCAACACCCTGACTTACTACTCTTGGATGAACCAACTAACCATTTGGATTTAATGGCAGTGGAATGGCTTGGCAATTTTCTACAAGAGTATAGCGGCACAGTTTTGATCATTTCACATGATCGTTATTTTCTTGATGAGGTTGTCAATAAGATTATGGATATGGAGGATGGAGAATTAACTACCTATCATACTAACTTTTCTGGATTTGTGAAGGAAAAGGAAGCGAGACTTTTACGAGAATTTCAAGCTTATGAAGAACAGCAGAAGAAAATAAAAAAAATGAAGGAAGCAATAAAACGGTTAAGAGAATGGGCAAATAGAGCGAATCCACCGAATGCAGATCTTCATAGACGAGCTAGAAATATGGAAAGAGCTTTAGAAAGGATGGAACAATTACGAAGACCGACATTAAATCGTAAGAAAATGAGCCTTAAAATGGATGGAGCGGACCGAAGCGGAAAGGATGTCATTATGCTTAAGAACGTTTCGAAAAGCTTCCATGATAAGCTACTATTTAAGGGTATAAACATGCATGTAACTTATCAGGAACGGGTTGCTGTTATCGGGGAAAACGGAACAGGAAAAACAACACTAATCAAATTAATTCTTCAACAGCTTGAACCTGATAAAGGAGAAGTGAAGTTAGGAAGCAATATGAAGGTAGGCTACCTGTCTCAACATATATTCTTTGATGTAAAAGATGTAACAGTTATTGAGACATTTCGAGATGAAGTGAAAGTATCTGAAGGAGAAGCCAGACATATTTTAGCAAAGTTTATGTTCTACGGATATGATGTGTTTAAAAAGGTTGAACAGCTCAGCGGTGGTGAACGAATGCGGTTAAGATTAGCACAAATGATGTACATGGACATTAATTTTCTTATTCTTGATGAACCGACAAACCATTTAGATATTGATTCAAGAGAAGTGCTGGAAGAAGCTCTTGAGGGATTTCAAGGAACGATTTTAGCTGTATCCCATGATCGTTATTTTCTGAACAAGTTATTTAGTAAAATTTATTGGATAGAGGCAAGGAAGTTATTTTGCTTTGAAGGTGATTATAATAGGGCAAAGAGGAAAATGACTGAATTAAAGGAAAAAGAAGCTCCGGAGCCTACAGGAAAAAAGAAGGAAACTTCTGCACAGGAAGAGTCATTATCCAAGGATGAGCATGAGGAAAATAAAAATCTGGAACAATATTTAGACTTATTAGAGGAGAGAATTTTAGAGATAGATAAAAAAATGTTGGAAATAGAAGATTTGGAGTTATTACAACAATTTTATCAAGAAAAAGAGGACTTAGAGCATGAATGGGAAGTACTTTGTGAGCAGCTGAAGGAAGGTTGATTGGTTAATCTGTTATATCTTCATCCTTAGAGATATAGATGTATGAGAAGGAGGGTTGCTGTAAGGCAATCCTCTATTTTTATCAAAAATGAGGGTAATTATATGCTAAGATAAAAGGGGGAGTTCATCACGGTTATGAACCTGTAAGTCACCCACTCTTTAAATAAAGAAGGAGGAGAATAAGATGGATTTATCTTATTTTTTTATGATGGTCATCACTATTCTGGCATTAATCTTCGCTCTATTTTTTCGAAAATACATAATAGCGATAAAAATAGGCTTTATAAGTTGGATTTTATTAAGTGTGTATTTTCCTATTGAGTACCTCGTCATTCAAGCAACGACAGCTCCCTATAATTTTCTTACACAACCTATGAGTGACTTAGGTGTAACTACTTGTGGTATAAACACACATATACTCGCACCGTATGAAGTCTGTTCTCCCTATCATTTACTGATGAATTGGACATTTACAGTCACCGGCATTGTTATTTTTGTTGGAGCGATCTGTTTACAACAATTTTGGCCTGATAGTAAGAAAACCAAAATAGCTACAGGATTACTTGTAATCTTTGGACTTAGCTACAGCATTTCTGGGATTTTTCCTGCTGATGTAAGCTTTCTTTGGCATACTCTAGGTGCGTTGCCAGGTATGGTTGTTCAAATTCCGGCACTGCTACTAATTGGTATTGCCATTCATAAAACAATGCCTATATTAGCAATTTGGACTTACATTTCTACATTATTAACCACGTGCTCACTGGTCTTTCTCTTTTATCAGCCGTCCTTTATTAATCTTCCAGGTGGACTTTTACAAAGAATACTATACGGTTCTATTTATTTATGGATGACAGTTACTGCGATTGTCCTGTGGCGAAAGAAAGAATAGTAAATCATGCTCATTTATATATAGGAGCAAGAAGTAGGTGGTTTAATTGATTATTTGGCTTAATGGAGCATTTGGGGCAGGAAAAACGCAAACATCATATGAATTACATAGAAGAATCCCTCATTCATTTGTGTATGATCCAGAAAACATCGGTTATTTTCTAAATAAGAATATACCTAAGAATATATGTAAAAAGGATTTTCAGGATTACAGTATTTGGCGCGAGCTAAATTATATTACTTTGAAATACTTAGATAGTGAGTATGACGGAGTGATTATTGCTCCAATGACTATTGTAAATCCGCAGTATTTTGAAGAAATCATAGGCAAACTAAGAAATGATGGTGTCACAGTACATGATTTTGTATTATGGGCATCGGAAGAAACGTTAAAGAAAAGATTAAGAAAAAGAGGTGAAAGAAAAGATTCATGGGCTGAACAACAGATAGGTAGATGTATGAAAGGTTTAGCCAACGATATTTTTCAACACCGGATTGACACTGATCATATGTCAATTGAAAGTGTAGTAGAAATTATTGCTTCCAAATCAAACATTGAATTACTCCCTGACAACAGAAACAAATGCAAGAAAAAGCTAGATAGAATAAAAACGCAATTAAAGCATATCCGTTTTATTAAGTAGTTGTATTAAAGAAGGGGTAATACGATGGATATAGAAAACCTAGTTTTAACTAAGACATGCACGGTAAGAAATATGCCACAGACGCAAGGATTTCCCAATATATTATAGAAGCTCTTGGTTCATCACAAACGGTGCATAACGTTGATGCTGGTAGTGGATCTTATAAGCTTAATAATCGTTATATTGTTGCGATGGAGCCATCCAGCATCTAATAAAGTGCCTGCAGTTATTGGAACGGCAGGTTCCTAAACTTTTGATGAAGATCATTCGATGCTTCCATGGCTACACATACGATATCAGGAAAAGGGGATGAAAAGTTTGGTTCTCATAGGAATATGCCATTTTTTCATGGGGCACTACGACTAATGGTTTCTAATAGCTAAGGAGGAGAATTATTGAGGCAAACGTTATTGATAATCGATGCTCAGCAAGACTTAATGGAAGGAAGTTCTGAAGAAAAAGGGGTGTTTGATAAAGAACGAATCATTGCAAATATTAATACAGTTATTCAAAAAGCGTTAGATGAGAGAATCCCAATTGTTTTTATAAGAGATTTAGATGTTGCCAGTGGTGAAGGTCCAGGGTTTCAGATACACAAAGATATAAACGTGCCAACCACGGCGTTGATATTTGACAAAGAAGCTACTAATTCATTTTATGGTACTCCTTTAAAAGAACATTTACATCATTCTAATGTAGAACATCTTGTGATAATGGGGTGTAAGACAGAGCATTGCATTGATACAGCTGTTAGAACGGCAACAATCAATCACTTTGATGTAACACTTGTGGGTAATGGTCATTCTACATCTAATTCCAAACACTTAACTGCACAGCAAATCATTCAGCATCATAATGAAATTCTTCACGGTCATTATAATGTAGACAATTTTTCTCTTGTCAGAAACGCTAATGAACAATTATTTCAACCAATTCATCACAGATATCGATAACCATGTAAAGCAAGCAAAAAAGCAGCTGCTTTCTATCCAAAGAAAAACAGCTGCTTTCATTAATCTTCCACTTCATAGTAGCCACGATCTTCACCAAAGTATTTATTATATCGTTTCTTGAATTTATTAAATAGATAGGTTCCGATCACCTTTACAATAGCATAACCCGGAATACCAAGTATGACACCTAGTATACCGAACAGGTTTCCCGCAATAAGTAGAACAAGAATAATGGTTAACGGGTGAATCTGCATGGTTTTCCCCATAACATTAGGTGAAACAAAATTTCCTTCTAGAAATTGTACTGCTATCCATACAATAGCCAGCTTTAGTAGCATAAATGGTGAATTGACGATAGCGATAATGATTGCAGGAATAATGGCTATCGTTGGACCTAAATAAGGGACAACACTTGTAACTGCTGCAACAATTGCCAAGGTAAATGCATATTCTAGTCCAATGATCAGATAACCGATAAATAGCAGGATACCGATAACGGTTGCCACAATAATTTGACCCTGAATGTAGGACCCGACTTGCGTATCCATATTTGATAGAATTTGTTTCATATCATCACGAAGCTTTGGCGGAAATAATTTAATGAAAAATTGGTAAAACTTTTTTCCATCCTTTAATAGAAAGAATAAAATGAATGGAAAAGTAATAATAGACACGACTGTACTTGTAATGGTACTTGCGATATTTTGAATGCCTTGAAATCCACTAGTAATATAACTTCCGAGTATCTCGGGGAGCTCTCCCAATCTGTCCATTAGCCATTGATAGCCTTCATCATAATAGGGGCCTAAGAAGGAATTTTGAACCCATGTTGATAGGCCATTTCCAAGTTGATTTAAGTATGATGGGAAATTCTCTGCTAAATCTTTCACCTGTGCTTCAATAGATGGTGCAGTTAACAAAATAATGCCGGTCAATGCCCCACTAATACCTAGAATCAGTAAGATGATGCCCCATATTCTCTTCACACGTAGGCGCTCTAGAAGATCTACGATTGGATTCAATAAATAGTATGCAATAAAGGCTAAAATCGCAGGCGGGGCTAATGTAGATAAAATAACCTTTAATGGATGAAAGATAAAAGAAATCTTTGAATAAATGAAAATAGTAATGCCAATTAAGATGAAAAAGGCTAATATATAAAAGATTTTTTTACCGCCAATAAACTTCAAAAATCGTTTGGATGAATCCATTATTTTTATCTCCCTTTTTTTATGTATTATACCCAATTATAGCTTTATCTTTACTTTCAATACCATTGTGATATGTAAATACTATCACCATTTTTGCCATATTACCAAAATATAGACAAATGTGTTGGTGAAAACGAAAAATATTGTTTAACTAGGGGCGATACTTCTTTAAGTAACGCTCTTATTCATTAATTTGTAACAGGAAATCTATGAAAAAATGAAACGAATGGGAATTATATTTCGTATAATAAATAACAGGGAAAAAGGTGTTAAATTCTTAGAGGCAGTTTATAAGTGGCAGAAAAGAGGTGGCCATCATTGGATGCAAGAATAAAACAATTAATCGATTTAGCTCAAACTAAATTTGGACTGGATAATTATTGGCTGAAACGACATAGTATTGACAGAAGTCTTAATATCTTCAACGAAACGGAGTATAAATTAAGTATGGAGTGGTTTCCTGAGCATATATCGGTAAATGAAGAGGATGATCTCAATCCCGAAGGTACAGCAGTTATGGAAGTCGACCTTCACAATCAACAATTTAATAGTATTGTTTTTGTTGGAGGGAAGACATACGCTGACAAGGGTGTAAGATTTGACGATTGCAATACGAATTCGATCATTGATTGGATTGAAAATGAAACTGGATTAAAATATGAAAGGCATTTTCAACTAAAAAAAGAAGCGGAAAATATACTTGAATTGGAAGAATGTATTAACGGTACTCCTGTTTCACCTGCTGGCTTCATTAGTGTTGAATGGGATCATAAAGGGCGTCTGACATTGTTTTCTGTTCACGGCTATTTTCCTCCTTTGACGATAGTGAGAGAAGAAAAATATGAACTCTCTCTTCAAGAGGTAGAAGAAATAGTAAAAGAACAGTTGAAGTTGGTATACTTCCCTTCCTTTGAAAAAGAGAAGTTAAATCCTGTGTATGCAGTCGAAGAAATCTATATTTCAAATGATAAGATGGGGACCATACCATTTTTCAGGCAGGATGACAGGGGACCTTTTCTAAAAGTGAATCAGGTGCTCGATTGGCAGAAACCACTTGATGAATCATTTGAAAGAGAAGAGTTTGATTTGGATGAAAATCCTACACTAGAACAAGCATTTTCACGTGAGCCATCGCCTGATTCTATTCCAATCAGCCCCGACGAAGAAAAAGAATGTGTACAAGCAGTTAAGACTTATCTACGAAAGGCTTATGCAGATGATGCAGGTAAATGGCTATTAAAAACACTTCATCGTGAGAAAGGATATATTGTTGCGACCTTGAAGCTAAAAGAAGCTACAAAGCTTGTTTTTCCACGGAAACTAGTTCTTTTCATAGATCCAAACCGTAAACAAGTAGTCAATTTTATAGATAACCGCGATATGCTAGAAATGTTTGATGCGTTTGAAAAACCTGAAGAAGTGCGGATATCGAAAGAAGAAGCATATCACAAATTAAAAGAAAAGTTTCGCTTAATGCCACGTTATGTGTATGATTTCGAGGAAATGCAATATATATTATGTGGAGGTTTAGATTGTGATGATGCAGTTCATGCCATAAGCGGTGAAGTAGTTTCCTTGAATGAATGATAAAATAATGGAAAGAGGGTTTACGTTGAAGAAATTTATGATGCTGTTTGCAGTGTGTTTTATTTTTGCTGTTTTTGTCCTGCAAATTTTATCAGGTATGTTGTTAACCATGTTTTTTTCTCCAAACATCATTTGGGAAGAAATCTCCTCTTTATTATCTTACATAGAAATTACGAGAAGTAATGTTACCTCTTCTCTTCTTACGTCTTTCATTGCATTTTGGATTGCATTTGGTGCGACAAAGTTGATTAGTAAAAATCCGACAAGTTGTAATGGAACTCCATGAATGAGACCTTGATCTAGTAAGGAAAAACTGGGCGTGAGAAGTACTTCGGCTTCCTCTTATGCATAATGTCTGAGCTAAAAGGACTTGGAAAGTTCCAAGCCCTTTATCATTATTCTTCATTTGTCGATTCACTTTTAACAATTGGAATCCAAATTTCACTTTCTTCGTCTTTGCTACTTAGGATTTCAGGTGCTCCACTATGTTCATAATTGGAAGAAGGGAACCATTCACTATATACACGTTCCCAGGCTGACTGGACATCCTCCCAATTTCCTTTTACTTTAAATATAGCCCACGTTTGTTTTGGTATCTTCAAATGGACATAGGAAGGGGAGGCATTCTCCGTAGTGGCAACCCCAAAATAATAATCAATTTCCTCATCATCTGAATAATTTGCAAGCACATGAAGTAGCCCGGTTGGTTCAAGATTAGAAAGTTTCTCTAACTCTTTTAATGTTACCTCTGTTGTTTTCTCCCAAAGTTTACTTACTTCTGGATCAACATCATTGTCCAGTACTTTCATTCTTTTTTTTATACCGACAATAGAAAAAGCATCTTTTTGAATAATTCGTACATTCATTTCATTCACTCCTCTAACAGTTAATTGGAAGGTTAACTTTGGATAAGCTTTTAATGAATGAGTTTGTTCCTTCATTTCTGAAGGCATTAGACCATGAACTTGCTGAAACGCCTTAGCAAAGGAATTGGATGTGGAGTATCCATATTTCAATGCGACCTCTATAATTTTTGTCTGTTCATCTTTTAATTCGAGTGCTGCTAATGTCATACGTCGTCGACGAATATATTCAGACAGTGGTACACCTGCTAAAAAAGAAAACATCCTTTTAAAATGGTACTCCGAGCATTGCGCAATCTGTGCAACCTTTTTAAAGTCAATTGTCCTTGTCAAATGCTCCTCCAAATAGTCAATCGCTTCATTCATTTGTTTTAAAGAATCCATTTACGAAACCTCCCATTAATGAAAGAGTAACATAGCAGAAAATCATGCTCCTCACAATCTGTGCACGATTTTGTGAGTTGTTTTAATGTCTATTTTATCAGGGTACTAAACGTCTGTAAGCCTCTATTAATCATAGTCTTACTTTATCAGAGGTGACAAGCTATAATAACGAAATGATCAATCGTGTCAAAGATAAATAGAAAGTAATGAAAAAAGTAAGCCGTTCGGTTAGTAAAGCCGTGTCCGAGGAAAGTATTTTGACGAAGCGATGATATAGCATTGATTTTACTTTATATTCCATTATTTTGCCCATTCCACTTTTGGGTGAATTTTTTAAAAAAGTACTAGCATACAACTTCCCCTTCTGTTAAAATATTTTCAATTTACTAATTGGGGGGATGTAACTTGTTTGTAAACAGACTTGATGAAGATTTAGCCTTGAAACTAATTGATTTGAGAGATGCAGAAAAAGTATTTGCATTAACTGAAAATTCAAGAGACTATTTACGGGAATGGCTACCTTGGGTTGATACAACCTTAAAGGTAGAAGATACAAAAGCTTTTATTCAATCAAGTATAAAAGGGTTCGCCGACAATAAGAGTTTAACGACAGTCATCTTATATAAAAATGAAATTGTCGGGGTTGCCGGTTATAATAGCATTGACTGGTCCAATAAGATTGCGTATATCGGCTATTGGCTTGGTGCCGAATACCAAGGAAAAGGAATTATGACAAGAGCAGCGAAAGGATTAACAGATTATGCTTTTCATGAATTAAAATTAAATAAAGTAGAAATTAGAGCTGCGGTTGACAACCAAAAAAGCAGAAGTGTCCCTAAAAGGCTGGGATTTGTGGAAGAAGGGCATATCAGAAGTAGTGAATGGTTATACGATCATTATGTTGATCATATTGTATACGGAGTTTTAGCTGAGGAATGGCTGAAATAGTATATAAAATATTGTCGAAATATATTGACAATTTTAACGAAAGCATGCTAAAGTGTAGTATATTACTTGGATTTAAAAAATAAAATATAATAATCTTGTCTTATCAAGAGAGGTGGAGGGACTGGCCCAAAGAAGCCTCGGCAACCATTAAGTTTTTTACTTAATATAGGTGCCAATTCCATCTAAGTAGATTTTACTTAGAAGAGATAAGAGATTCCTAATGTTCATTTACGTCTCTCTATCTCTATTTGTAGGTAGGGAGATTTTTTATTGTTATAAATGATTTTGTTGCTTGCATCTATTTCTTCTCCTTGAATAATTGTAGATGGAAGGAAGCGAGCAAGTTAAGCAGTGATTCGCTAAAAAATGAATAGGTGATAGCTTATCAAGAGAGGTGGAGGGACTGGCCCAATGAAACCCGGCAACCATTAAGCAATGCTTAAAAGGTGCTAATTCCAACAGGAGAAATCCTGAAAGATAAGAAGAGCAGTTAAGCCCTCTTTTTATCGAAGAGGGCTTTTTCATTTATCGAAAAATTTATTTGAAAAAGGAGTAATCTCGTATGTCGATTGTTATTTTAGACGGTATCCGTACACCTTTCGGGAAATGGAACGGTGCACTCTCAGAATTTACAGCTGTAAATTTAGCGAGTATGTCATTGAAATATTTAATCGAGAAATATCCTATGATTCCATACATAGATGGGGTATTGTTAGCACAAGTTATTCAGGCTGGCCAAGGACAAAATCCTGCAAGACAAGTTGCACACGAAGCAGGACTCGACTCCAACACACCAGCAATCACACTTAATAACGTCTGTCTTGGGGGAGTTGCCACTGTTATTGATGCGGTTCGTCGCATTAAATTAGAAGAAGGTAGTACGTATATTGTTGGTGGTTTTGATTCGATGTCAAATGCTCCCCATGTTATCCCTACTCGGTCGATCAAGGGAATGGGACACCAAACAATAACAGACACACTACTACATGATGGACTGTGGTGTTCTTTAAGCAATCAATCAATGGGAGTATTAACAGAACAATATAATCTTGTATACGACATTGGTCGTGAAGAACAAGATCAATTTGCCGCTCTATCTCAGCAAAGAGCAGCAAAGGCGTCTGAACAAGGTTTATTACAGGACGAAATCCTACCGATTGATGGAGTGTTGACAGAGGATGAAGGAATCCGGCCAGAGACAACAGTAGAAACATTAGCAAAATTAAAACCAGCTTTTACGAAAGGTGGAACCATTACAGCTGGCAATGCTTCACAAATGACAGATGGGGCTAGCCTTGGTGTTGTGACAACATTAGAGCAAGCCCAACAAATGGAGACAGAACCACTTGCTTATATCATTGATTGGGCTGAAACAGCTGGTCCAGATACTAGTTTACACACGAAACCAGCAGATGCCATCCAAAAGATATTAGCTAACCAGAATTTGACAGTAAATGATATTGATTTATTTGAAATAAATGAAGCATTTGCAAGCGTCGTAATTGCCAGCTGTCAGAACCTAGCTATTGATTATGACAAAGTAAATATAAATGGAGGAGCAATTGCAATAGGACACCCGCTTGGAGGCACTGGCTTCCGTTTAATCGTAACCTTGGCACATGCTTTGAAACGACAGGGTGGGGGGAAAGGAATCGCTGCTTTATGTGGTGGCGGTGGTCAAGGTATCGCTATACTTATTGAGGTAGTAGAGGAAGGTGGAAAACGATGCTAACGGAGACAATGGTGAAAAAAAGCGCTGTATTATGGGAACCTAAAGAGAAGGATATTGAGCAAACACATCTTAAAGCTTTTGCTAAATCTGTCAATCAACCACTGTTTCCTTATGAAAGGCTGCACCGCTGGTCGATTACAAATATTGGAGATTTTTGGTCTGGAGTATGGGATTATGCCGGGGTTATCGGAGAAAAAGGTAAAACAAGTTATGTCCCAGGAGACTCAATGGCTGATGCAGTCTTTTTCCCTGATGCTAGTTTGAATTTTGCTGAAAATCTATTAAGAGGTAGAGATGATCAAGTTGCTGCCTACCAAGCAGACGAGAACGGTGTAACATCACAAATTAACTTTAAGGATTTACGAGTACAAGTAGCAAAAGCACAGTATAGCTTACAACAGCTAGGCGTGAAAAAAGGTGATAGGGTAGCTGGTATTACTACTAATAATATTGAAGGACTCGTTGCACTACTTGCAGCAACCTCGCTTGGCGCAGTATGGACGTCTTGCTCTCCCGATTTTGGTGCGAAAGGAATTATTGATCGGATTGGTCAAGTACAGCCGAAAGTTCTGTTTGCAAATCTTACCTATCAATATAAACAAAAACCTTTTGACATTTCAGAAAAAGTACAAGAAACAGTTGAGCAGATTAAAAGTATCAAGCATGTAGTAACGATTGCGGGAGAACTAACGGATGCCATAACATGGCAATCTTTTATGGATAATGATGCAAAGACACCTCAATATCAACGAATCGGCTTTCGTGAACCTTTATATATTTTATATACATCAGGTACAACAGGATTACCAAAAGCAATTGTCCACTCTGTTGGTGGAACATTATTACAACATGTCAAAGAACATCAATTACATTGTAACGTTCACGCTGAAGATGTGTTGTTCTGGTATACCAACACAGCTTGGATGATGTATCCATGGCTAGTATCTGGACTTGCAAGTAATGCAGCTATTTTATTATATGATGGTTCACCAGTGTTACCCGACAATCCGACACATTTATGGGATATTGCCGAAGAAATTGGACTTACTCACTTTGGAACCAGTCCAAAATATTTAGATTCATTAGCGAAGGCTAATGTTGTCTTAAAGGAGCAATACTCATTAGCTTCCTTAAAAAGTATTCTTTCCTGTGGTGCACCACTGGTGGCGGAACAATATGACTGGGTATACGAAACGATTAAAGAAGATCTTTATCTAGCATCTATTTCAGGTGGTACAGAGATTATCGGATGCTTTGTGATGGGTTCACCTGTTCATCCTGTCATTCGTGGCGAAATCAGCTGTAAAGCATTAGGTATGGCTATGGAGGTTTTGGATGAACGTAATGCACCTGTCTATGGGCAAAAAGGGGATCTTGTATGTACACAAGCTTTTCCGAGTATGCCACTAACATTCTATGGTGAAGATGGAGACGAACGTTATCGTAACAATTATTTTGCTGATAGACCTGGTATTTGGACACATGGCGATTTTGCGGAGCAAACGATTGATCAATCCTTTATCATCTATGGTCGTGCGGATACAGTTCTTAACCCCGGTGGAGTGAGAATTGGGACAGCGGAGATTTATCGTGTTGTAGAGCAAATAGAAAAAGTAAAGGATTCGATTGTATTTGGTTTACCGTGTGAAAATGATGAAGAAGTTGTTTTATGTGTAGTAACAGAGCAATTAACAAAAGAACTGGCCAAATATATCCGCCAGCAAATACGGGAAAAAGCATCGCCTAGACATGTGCCAAGACGTATTTATCAAGTCAACGAGATTCCCTATACGATCAATGGCAAAAAAGTAGAAGGTGCAGCAAAAACGGAAGCAATTGGCAAAGTAGTAAAGAACAAAGCTTCCATTAGTAATCCGAAAAGTCTACTAGCATTCACAAATATCAAAGAAAAGGAGTGCTACTAATGGTAAAACGACCGAAAGGAGCGATAATTGGTATCGGTGAATTAAAGCCGGTACGTTATTCTGAGGGGAAAACGACTTTAGCTTTAATAGCGGAATCTGTACGCCTTGCATTAGCAGATGCCGGAATAACAAAAGAGGACATAGATGGACTGTTAGTAGGCCCACAAGTTGGCGAAACACCACAACACGTTCCAGCAACAGTGTCAGAATATTTAGGCATTTCACCTAAGATGTCCAATACGGTAGATCTTGGAGGTGCAACAGGAGCTGGGATGGTTTGGCGTGCCGCAGCTGCGATTGAGGCTGGGATGTGCGAAACAGTAGTATGTGTTCTCGCCAATAAAAACGAAAAAGGAAAGGCACTACGTTCCCCAAACCGAAATCCGATTCGTGAATTTGATGTTCCGTTTGGTGCCTCAGGTGCAAACACTTCTTATGCATTGCTAAAAAGAGAGCACATGGAAGTGTATGGCTCCAAACAAGAGGACTTTGCCAGAATTGCTTATTGGGCTAGAAAAAATGCATTGAAAAATCCGAAAGCCATTTTTTATAATCAACCGGTTGAGTTAGAGGATATCTTGCAATCACCCATGATTGCTGATCCACTCAGGCTTTTAGAAATCGTCATGCCATGTGCAGGTGGTGCGGCAGTAATCGTTACTTCCGAAGAAAAGGCAAAGCAAGCTAACAATAAAGCCGTCTATCTTAAAGGAGCAGGCGAAAAAATTACGCATCGTGCGGTCAGTCAAGCGCCAACTATTGATCAGTTACCTTTTTCCTATTCCATCCCACATGCCCTACAACAGGCAGAGATTGAAGGAGAAGATTTAGATTTACTGTCCCTGTATGACTGTTATACAAGTGTTGTAGCCGTGCAGCTTGAAAGTATTGGTATTTGTAAACCTGGTGAATTTGGTGATTTTGTCAATAGTCACACTTTTGGACATGATGGTGATTATCCGCTCAACACACATGGCGGACAGCTAGGCTTTGGACAAGCTGATTTAGCCGGCGGGATGTCACACGTAATTGAAGCAGTCGTCCAATTGCGTGGTGAAGGTGGAGAACGCCAAATTCCCAATCCGAAATACGCGCTCGTTACAGGAAATGGAGCGACGTTAAGTGAAACAACTGCTTTAGTACTAGGAGGAGAACAATGACGAACATATCATTTCCAGAGCCAACGATTACAGCTATTAGTAAGCCTTTTTGGGATAAAGTCAATGAACAACAATTCTATCTACAGCAATGTGATGATTGTTCTCAATGGATTTTCTATCCACGTGCTCACTGTCCACATTGCTTTGGATTGAATTTGACATGGAAGGAAGCTTCAGGGCAAGGGAAATTAAAAACATGGAGTATCATACATCGCGCTGGCCATCCTGCCTGGCAAGGGCGAACACCGTATGCTGTTGGGATTGTCGAATTAGCTGAAGGACCTTGCTTGCTAACACATTTGCTAATCGACGAACAAGAAATATGCTATCAGTTACCAGTAGAAATTTCTTTTCAGCAATTAAATGAAAGACTATTGCCATTTTTTCAGAAGAAAGGGGATTAAGCGATGATCTATACCTATCTTATTCTAGTTATCGTGTTTTGGATTATTGGTTTAATGATATGGAGTAAGTTTTATAAAAATAATTAAAGGTGGTTGTAAAGATGTTAGCGGAATCTAGTCTACTTCTATGGACTGTTATTATATTATTAATTGCTTATTTTGGCGTTGTAACGTGGATTGGTAAGAAGGGAAGTGCACATAGTAAATCAATGAATGGATTTGCTACTGCTAGGGGGAAAGTCAGTCCGTGGCTGGTAGGTGCCAGTTTTGCTGCTTCTTATTCTAGTGCAAATCTATTTATTGGTGTTCCTGGTTTAGCTTATCAGCATGGTACATCTGTTTTATGGTATACATTAGGTTGTTTCGGTGTATCGTGGATTGGGCTTTTAATTTTCGCCAAAACATTTTGGCGCTATGGGAAAAAATTCGGTAGAGTTTCCACGGTACCTGAGTGGCTAGGTCGTAGGTATAATTCTAAAACTTTACAAGTCATTGTATCACTATTAATTTTATTCAATGTCTATTATATTGTTGGTCAAAATGTCGGGCTTGCCACTATCTTTGAAACAGTTATCGGCATTCCGTATTTTTGGGGGATTATTATCGGGGTAGCGATAACGATACTATACATCGGACTTGGTGGAGCATTCGCTCAAATGATTACAGACGGTATTCAAGGAGTGTTTATGGCTTTTGCTTCTATTCTTATTTTTATCTCCTTTTTTTGGACAATTGGTGGCGGTCTAAATGTATTCGGGGAATTAACTAACCAACTAAATGCTGTAGATCCTAATCTGACAACTTTTGTTGGGGTAGATGGTCCATATAATAGTGTGCTTGCAATTATGGCGGTTCAATTTCTATTATTCAGCTTTATTTTAATGCCACACCTGTTAAATAAAATCTTATCTATTGAGACAGAAGAAGAGCTTGCGCCATTTACTTTATCTTCGGGAATTGTGTTATTTGTGATATCCACTTTGATGGTACTAGGAGGATTAGCAGCACGTGTACTTTTCCCAACATTAAATAGTCCGGATTCAGCGATTCCGATGTATGTGATTGAATCGTTCCCAAGTATTATTGCGGCGATCATGATCGTTGGGATTATTTCTGCGATCCTATCGAGCACAGACAGCTTGTATTTAGGAGTAACAACAAGTATCGGGAACGATTTCTATCGAGTGTTAGCTCCAATATTTAAGAAAAATCTCAGCAAGGAACGATTGGAATCTCAATCGGTTAAAGTGGCGAAAGGCTCGCTTATAGTAGTTGGGCTCTTGTCGTTATATATTTCTTTGGAAAGACCAGATTCCTTGTCTATCTTAATTCAATTTAGCTTTTCCGCGATTATTTCAGGAATTTTAGCACCAATCACATTAGGCTACTTCTGGAAAAAGGCTACCAACTATGGTGCAATTGTGGCAGTTATCACCGGTGCAGTGTTGTATGTTGTATTTACCCAATTTAATCTCATCGAAAATATTTATCTTGCAATGTTCTTTGCTTCACTAGCTTCGTTTGCGGTGATGGGAATCATTGGTTGGTTAACTGCTACAGAAAAACACGCAAAATTAGTACTTAAGAAAACCGGATAATAATTATATACAAAGGGCTGGGACATAACTGAATAGGTAGAACGAGATCCGAACAATCTGAATGAAGCGAAGTATTTTGCTGGAGCTGTATGTGTATTCAGACTTTAATGTTCGGATTTTTCCTATCTAATTACTCTTTTGTCCCAGTTTTTTTATATTAAATGCTTTTCTCCGTCAACATGTGAAATATGGTATTATGGAAGTGCATTCATTTCAATTCCTATCCATTTTAAGAAATCAGCTTTCCTGACGAGAATATGGAAGTGAACAAACAGGTGGCTGATCAGCATAGTTAATCAGTCACTTTTTATCACGGTGCTAAACGACTGTAAGACCTCCACAGAACTTAGTCTCACAAAAGCATCTTATTCTTCCAAAATCACCTGTTATTCCATTTTTTATGCAACTGATGAAATATTTTCCCAAGTATTAATTAATATATAGCATAATACAAAAAGGGGAGGAACAATGAAAATAAAAATCGATATTGACCCAAAGTATGAAGATGATTGTCATGTAACCATTCATGCGAAGGAATGGACCAAGGAAGTTGAGGAACTTGTCCAGTTACTGCAGAAGAAGCAGCCTAAGCGTTTGGTAGCAGTTCAAGGAGATCGATCGATTTTAATAGATCCAGAGGAGATTGATTTTGTTTTTGCTAGAGATCGAAAAGTATTCGCATCTGTTAATGGGAACTGTATGGAATTAAAAAGGAAATTATATGAAGTAGAAAAAATGCTGAGTGTTGCTGGATTTATCCGTTTTTCGAAATCGGTTGTTGGGAATATCAATCAAATCGATCGCTTTGAACTATCCTTTAGCGGAAATTTGTGTGTGTATTTTAAATCAGGAAGCAAGGAATATGTGAGCAGAAGAAAGTATGTCCATGATTTAAAAGCACTGATCATGGAAGGAGGCAGGTCTCATGATCTTTAATGCCTTTAAAAGAATATTATACGGTGTTGCAGCTGGAAGCTTGATAACCTTCATGGTGTTATCCTTTCTAATCATTCAAGATATTCATTCGACGATACAAGAAATTTGGAAGCATTGGCTTGCAAGTATGCTGATCGGTATTTATTACAGCTTTGCCTCTATCATATTCGAATCCGAAAGATGGAGCCTGTTGAAACAGACGGTAATTCATTTGACTTTAACTATCCTCATTTTTTTCCCAATATCATTTGTGGTAGGTTGGATTCCTTTTAATCCATTATCGATAGTGATTGGTTTAGGTATATTTTTAGCATTTTATTTCATTACATGGACTAGTATGTATTTCTATTATAAAAGCATGGAAAGGTCCATGAATGAGCTGATAGACAGAGAGCAAAAATAAAATCATTTTTCATTAGGAGGTATTGGATGATTGATGTCCACGGAGTAAGCAAAGAATATGGCTCTACTAAGGCATTAAACAATTTGAATTTTCAAATTGATGAAGGCAACTGTTTTGGGCTAGTTGGTCCGAATGGTGCAGGTAAATCTACTTTTATGAAAATATTGGTTGGGGTTTTGCAACAGTTTGACGGTGATATCCAGGTTTTTAATCATTCGATAAAAGAGGATCGGAACGTGGTAAAAAAATTTATTGGATATGTACCACAGGATATATGTTTAGAAGAAACCTTAACGGCCAAAGATAATTTGATTTTTTTTGGGAAGATGTATGGTTTATCCGGCCAATATTTACGAAAGCGAATTGATAGAGTATTAGAACAGATAGGCTTAAGTGAAAAAGCCACTCATAAAGTAATGGAATTTTCAGGAGGAATGAAGCGACGTTTAAATATCGGATGTGCGATACTTCATGAACCCTCTATAGTTGTATTGGATGAGCCAACTGTAGGAATCGATCCACAATCAAGGCATTCTATTTTCTCGCTTATTCAGGAATTAAAGGATTTAGGAAGTACGATTATCTATTCCAGTCACTATATGGAAGAAATAGAGCAGATCTGTGATAGCGTAGGATTTATTGACAAAGGCATGCTTGTAGAGCACGGTACAATGAAACAAGTGCTAGCTAAACATCGTAATGCTTCTATTTTTGTAGCGGCCGAAGAAATCAGCAAAGAGGATTTGTCAGCTCATGGAATGATAGTTAAGAAGAAAACAGGTTTTATTGTAAATAGTGATGATCCTCTTTATACAATGAGCAAAATGATTGAGCAATTTCGAAACAAGGGTATTAGACCGGATCGAATGGAGTTAAGTCAATCAAAGTTAGAAGATATTTTCTTTGAGTTAACAGGAACTCAGTTACGGGATAATGATTAGGAGTTGATTTTATGTTGGCGATTACTACGGTGGAATTAAAAAAGCAGATTCAGGATAAAGGTATTTGGTTTTGGACTTTTATATTACCGATAGTCTTCATAATTGGATTTATCACTATATTTTCAGGAAGTAATGATGTAGAGCCAGAACAATTAGTAGGGCAAATTGTTCCTGGTTATATTGTGATGTTTTCATTTTTTATAATGATTTCAATGGTAATAACGTTTATAAAAGATCGAGATAGTGGAATGGTAGCACGGATTGCGAGTACACCGTTACAGTTAAACCAGTATCTTATTGGTAAATGGGTGCCATTTATGATCATTGTAATTATTCAGATTATCGTATTATTAACATTTGGAGTCGTCGTATATGATTTACCACTTGGAGAACCATTTTCTATAGTTGTTTTATCTCTAACTTTGGCTTTTATTTCCACGAGCTGGGGGTTAGCTATGGCACTATTAGTCAAAACAGAAAACATGGGGATAGCTTTGACACAAGTCATTGCATTAGGTGGTGCATTACTTGGAGGTTTATGGATGCCAATCGAAATCATGCCAGAATCCATTCAAACGATTGCAAAGTTCCTACCACAATACTGGGCTCTGGAAGGGTTTAAAGTTATTTTGCTGGAAAACGGACAAATCTTGGATATATGGTTATCCTTAATTATTTTGCTGGCCTTTGGTGTTGCTGCTTGTTTGCTCGCAATATTTGCTTATCCTCGGTTTTTAAGGCAATCTAAAAGCTAGGATAACACATCAATAGTTGTCTATGATGGTGCTAAGCGTCTGTATGCCCCAAACTTCATGTACACAAGGATAAGTTTAGCGATACAGACGTTAACCCCTGATAAGTTTCGTAATGATCAGTGGGGCATCTAGGGCAATCCCCACTAATCCTAGTCTCACTTTATTAGCGTAACTATCTACCTTTAACCATGTTTTCCAGTAGCCGTTTCCCTTCATCCGTTAAATAAACTGTTTTATCTGTTAATAATTTTTTGGCCAAGTTAGAAGTCATAGGCTTTGAACGTTTAGTTGACAAGTGTATTCCTCCTCCCTATACATTAGCAATATATGTACAAGGCGGGAAGCTGAATGAGTAATGTATACCCGGTCGGAGGTGGATTTTTTACATATGTTATCGATGACTGAATAAGATGAAAAGGGAAACACTATAAACAGCTAAACGTACAAAGGAGCGAAAATGGTGGATTTCTATTTTTATCTATTCTTTACATTTGCTTACCTTCTATTATTTGTAATGGCCATTTTGAAAAAAAGAAACCAACATGTAATAGGTCTTACTAGCTTTCTGTACTTAGTGTTAGTCGGTTTGATCTATGATAATGCTATTATCGCTTTTGGAAAATATATTGGAACTAGTTCCCTCTTGGAACATCTCCACCTGCTCCGTTATTGGATACATGCGATAATAACACCAACACTTATTCTATTCTGTTTAGGTGTTTTGCAGAAATCAGGTAAAAGAAAGTATCATACCACTACAGCACTTTTGCTTACGTTTACTAGCACATGTGTGTTAGTACTTATCGAACTTGTTACGGTAGTAGCGGGAATAGAGTTAAAGCCTGTTTCAGAATATGGGATTCGCCATTATATACCGATAAAGGAGTCAGGTGGTTCGCTAATGATTGTCACTGTTAGTGTAATCCTTCTTATTACAGGGTTTCTCCTTTATCGTTATATAAGGTGGAAATGGATGCTAGTAGGTGCTATCATAATGGGAATAGGTAGTGCTCTTCCAATAGAGCTCGAAAGTACAGCTTTTACGAACGCAATGGAGTTGCTGCTGATGAGCAGTCTTGTGGCAACAGAGATTACTTTTTCTAGTAAAACAAAAGAGAACTCCTTATCCACTACCAGTGAATAAGGAGTTTATCGCTTGTTAGTCATTACTTATCGAATCCTCACTTTATCATTACTCTACATAAACTTGTAAAACAACACGGTTATTACCGAGCGACCATACGGAACGTTTTATTTTCAAGCTTTTCTCAAAGCGCTCAATCCAAACCTGATTGGCTTGAAATAAAGCAGTTAATTGGGTATTATTCAAGACGGCCTCTTCTACCTCTTCATTCTTTTGGTTGATGAACATAACTTGGATGGCATCACCATTTTGATAAGTAGTGCGCATGATTAAGTCCCCTCCTTTTTTGCATCCTCTACGTTTATTGGTAAGGAAATGTTTCGTCTTTTAACTTTTCGTTGAAAAAAATTGATATACTAATTATATTACGGATTAAAAGGTGAGAAATAATGAAAATGAGAAAACTAGCTTCAGATGAAAACGTACCAATGGATTTATTATTATTGGCAGATCCATCTCCTTTCATTATTGAAAGCTATTTAGATAGGGGAGAATGCTATGTTGTTGAGGTGGGAAAGGAAATAATCGGTGTATTTGTTCTGCTTGCAACTAGGCCACATACAGTTGAACTTGTAAACATTGCAGTCGCGGAAACACACCAAGGAAAAGGAATAGGGAAAGCATTAGTGTTAGGTGCTATTCAAATAGCGCAAAAGAAAGGGTTTAAAACAATAGAAGTTGGCACAGGTAATTCCAGTATCGGTCAGTTGGCATTATACCAAAAGTGTGGCTTTCAAATAATTGGGATAGATAAGGATTTTTTTGCCAAGCATTATCAGGAAGAAATTATTGAAAATGGCATTCACTGTCGGGACATGATCCGATTATCACAGGATATAAATCAGCAGGAATAATGGCTGATGCAAGACTGTTAGATATTGTATAAAAATGAAAATATTAAAAAAGTGGCCATCAAATGATGAAAAGTGGCCAGAAAACCCAAAAAAGTGGCCATAAAAGTCTCGAAAGTGGCCATTAAATCTCAAAAAGTGGCCAGCAAACATACAAAAGTGGCCAGCAAACAAAAGGAGCTTGGGTGATAGCTCCCATCTCATGATGTTTCCCCATAATCCAGCCCTTGTTGATAAGCTTTTTTTAGCCATTGTTCCATATATTCAGGCTTATCTTTAATTGTCTCATACAATAATTCAAACTTGGAAGACCCAATCCCACAATAATCCGCTAACCCTACATTAAAATAGTGCGTGATCATCTGATCATATTTCCTTTTAGTAAACCTTTCTACAGGTGCACCTGCCAAGCTTAACCATAGTACATGTTGATGTGGTAATTTTCCAGGTCCATAAGCAAAACTGTAATTCCATACTCTGTCAATGTATCCTTTTAATAATGCAGGCATGCTCCACCACCAAAGAGGAAAAACGAAGGCTAATCCATCGTATTGCTTTAATCTATCCATCTCCTGATGTACTCTCAGAGAAAATTGTTGTTGATTCGCTCCCCAGTCTGGTTCATCCACTTCTTTTAAAATCGGATCAAAATCACTTCGATATAAATCGAGAACGTCTACTTCATGTCCAGCATCCTGCATTCCTTCCATCATGCGATTAGCAACTGTGAAGGTTAATGAGTCTTGACGGGGATGTGTAACGATTGTTAAAACTTTCATAATGATCTCTCCTTCTTGAACTTTTCTTTATTTCATTATATAGTTATTTTAATGTTCAGTAAAATTGATAATTCAAATAAATTAGTTCAGTAAAAACGATATAAAAGGAGTGGTGAAATGGAGCTTAGACATCTCCTTACCTTTAAAACAATCGTTGATGTCGGTGGTTTTAAAAAGGCTTCGGACCAATTAGGCTATGCACAATCCTCTGTTACAGCACACATCAAGGAATTAGAAGAAGAGCTAGAAAAGCCACTTTTTGACCGGTTGGGCAGAAAGACAATATTAACACAAGCAGGTCGCGAATTTTTTCCATATGCAATAGAGATTATTGATCTCTATGCCAAATCGAAAGCGGTTGTCAGTGAAGGAGAAGAGCCATCAGGTCCATTATCCATTGGTGCTAGTGAATCCTTAATGGTCCATTGGCTTCCGAAGTTATTAATGGAATTCACGGAGAAGAATCCAAAAGTTGAATTAATCTTAAAATCATTAAAGTATGAAAATATCAGCTCGCAGTTAAAAAGCGGTGATATTGATATTGCCATGCTTGTGGAGCTTCCAGAATGGCAAGTAAGGGAATTGCACATTGATCAAATCAGTGAAGAGAGACTTTGCTTGGTTAAAGGTAAAAATAATAGAGGAAGGCAAGAACGGATGTTGGTAACAGAATCCCATTGTAGTTGGCGTCCTGTAATAGAAGATTATATTAAAAAAACGGATACTTCTATTTCAAGGATCGAATTACCTAGTTTGGAGGCGATCAAAAAATCGGTAATGTGTGGGCTCGGTGTTTCGGTGCTACCATATTTTGTGGTGAAAGAAGAACTTGATAATGGTCAGCTAGAGGAGATGAACCAGAGTAGCATTCAATTAGCCGTTTACACAGCAATTCATAAAGATAAATGGCAATCGAAAAACATGAAAGCTTTCCTTCATCAATTCAATAGCTAGGAAGCAGCAAGTTCTTCTCTTGTCCAATTGCAATGGCATGAATAAGAAAAGTGAATGCAACTCATATTAATACAAGAGCTACTTGTGTTATGCTAGGTGTAACATTTTCCGGTAATCACCGGTATGTAATGAAGTGAGCGATCTGAGACAACTATGTCTCATGAAAGGAGTTAGTATGGCAGTAACAACTAATGAGGGTTGGAATTTAGATAATAGTTATCAACGTTTACCAGGCTTTTTTTATTCTCGTATCCAGCCGACACCTGTAGACGATCCCGAAGTCGTAATGTTTAATCATGCTTTAGCATCAGAGCTTGGATTGGATGCTTCTATTTTAAAGGACAGTGCAGATCTTTTTTCTGGGAATCGCCTACCAGAGGGAGCACTCCCGATTGCTCAAGCCTATGCAGGACACCAATTTGGGCATTTTACCATGCTTGGGGATGGCCGGGCGATTTTACTTGGCGAGCATATTACCCCTGATGACCAAAGGCTTGATATCCAATTAAAAGGAGCGGGAAAAACACCATATTCGCGAGGTGGTGACGGGCGAGCAGCTTTAGGACCAATGCTTCGTGAATATTTGATAAGTGAGGCAATGCATGGATTAAAGATCCCAACAAACAGAAGCTTAGCAGTTGTAACAACTGGTGAATCGGTCGAGCGTGAAGTGGCGTTTCCCGGAGCGATTTTAACAAGAGTAGCAAATAGCCATCTTCGTGTTGGTACATTTCAATATGCGCGACAATGGGGAGACAAAGCGGATTTGCAAAAATTAGCAGACTATGCAATAGATCGTCATTATCCTGAGCTGAAAAACGATGATCATAAGTATGTATCTCTTCTAAAAGCAGTGATCAAGAAGCAAGCGCAATTAATAGCACAATGGCAATTAGTCGGTTTTATTCATGGGGTTATGAACACCGACAATATGACGATTAGTGGAGAAACAATCGATTATGGACCATGTGCATTTATGGATACGTATGATAAAAGAACGGTATTTAGTTCGATTGATGTTCGTGGCCGTTATGCTTATGGAAATCAGCCTGATATCGGCGGTTGGGACTTATCCCGTTTTGCCGAAGCGATCCTTCTATTAATGGATGATGAGGAAAATAAAGCACTCGAAAGAGCCCAGGAAGCTATTAAAGAATACTTGGATCTATATGAGGAAAATTGGCTTACAGGAATGAGAAAGAAATTAGGTTTATTTGATGAGAAAGAGGAAGATAAAGAGCTGATTCACCGCTTATTAGATCTGATGGAGCAGCATCAAGCAGACTATACTGACACATTTCGTTCCTTAACATTAGATCAATTGGATCAAAAAGTAAGGCTTTTTCAAGCAAATGCATTTATGAAGTGGTACGAGAAATGGCAGGCACGCTTAGCAGATCAGCCTGAAACGACTGATCAGGCACACGAATTAATGAAAGCAAATAACCCATCCATTATACCAAGAAATTATCTGGTTGAAGAAGCGTTGGAAAAAGCAGTAACGGACGATGACTATAGCTTGATAAAAAAGTTATTAAATGCTTTAGCAAATCCTTACGCTTATTCGGAAGAGCAAGAGGAATTTGCGGTTTTACCACCTAAACCAGACGAACCATACCAGACATTTTGTGGAACTTAAACGCCTTTCGTATAGCACTCCAAAAAGTAAAAATTATCTTTTTGGGGTGTTTCTTTATAGAAATGATTCTCACTAGCAAACTCCCCACTAGTTGGAAGAATTACTTGAGATTGATTAATGAATAGGTTTTTGAAATAATAGTTTATAAGATTAAAAGAATATAAATATTTAGTTTTGGGAGGATATTTAAATGAGTATTACATTGAAAAATCCTATTTTTTGGTCAGATGTACCTGATGTTGATGTGATTAGAGTAGGAGACGCTTTTTATATGGTAAGTACGAGTATGCACTCGATGCCAGGATGCCCAATTATGAAATCGCATAACTTAAGAGATTGGGAGATTATTTCTTATGTGTATGAGACGTTAGAAAATAATTCAGCACATCAACTATTAGACAGCAAAGGTATATATGGGCAGGGACAGTGGGCTACGAGCTTGCGTTATTACAACCATACTTATTATCTTTGTTTTTCAAGTAATGATATGCAACAGTTCTACGTTTATCAAACCAAAGATATTGAAAATGGTCCATGGACACGATCGGTAATCGAAGGTATTTACCATGATCCAGCATTGTTATTTGATCAAGGACGAGTTTTTGTGATTTATGGATGCGGTGACATTCGCATAACTGAATTAACAGACGATGTAACAGCGGTCAAATCTGGCGGAATAGATCAATTATTACTCGAAACACCTAAGGAAAATATTGGTTTGCGATGTGAAGGTTGTCATGCCTATAAGCTAAATGGTGTCTATTATTTACTTTTTATTGAGTGGCCTACTAACGGAAACAAGCGGAGAAGGCAGGTTTGTTATCGATCAACGGAATTATTGGGAGAGTATGAGCGAAAGGTTATTTTGGACGACGACATGGGTTATCACAATAAAGGGATTGCGCAAGGAGCTATTTTTGATACACAAGATAACGAATGGTACGCAATGCTGTTTCAGGACCATGATGCAGTGGGAAGAATTCCGTATATTATCCCAGTAGAATGGAAAGATGGCTGGCCGATGCTTGGTGTTAATGGTAAAGTACCGGAACAATTCGAAATGAACCTTCCTGATAATGAAGCGAAACCATTAGTAATCAGTGATGATTTTGAATATGGGAAAAATGAATTAGCATTAAATTGGCAATGGAATCATAACCCACATCATTCGTTGTGGTCGGTTACAGAAAGACCAGGTTATTTACGACTTACAACCGGTCATCTTGTTACCAATGTCTTAACAGCACCCAATACATTGACACAACGAACAGAAGGGCCTGTATGTAGTGGGATGATACACCTTGATGGAGCCAATATGAAGCAGGGAGATTTTGCAGGGCTTATCGCGCTCCAAAGCAATTTCGGCACGGTTGGTCTAACACGGCGAGAAAATGGTGAGTACAAGATAGTAATGACGATAAATAATGGCTACGGACAGGAAAAAATAGTGGAGGAAAAAATTTATTCTAATGACCAAGCTTACGTAAAGATTGTCTTTAATTTTGATGATAGTGTCGATCAGGCAACCTTCCATTATTCGGTTGACGGGCACGATTGGCATTCAATCGGTGAGGTGCTGCAAATGAAATATACGTTAGATCATTTTATGGGTTACCGTATCGGGATATTTTATTACGCTACTAAAGAAACAGGTGGCTATGTAGATATCGATTATTTTGCATATGATAGAGGAAGACGTCTGATCATGGAAGAACGTTATTCGTAAATATTCCGATAATATATTGGTTTACCAAATAGCAATTTGAGTTATGTTTCGATAATTCGCTTCATAAAATGGTATAATGAACATAACTAACTATTTGAGGAATGGACGTATATGATGGATCAATATCAAACTGCTGAGAAGAAAGCACATACTTATTTTCAAGCATTAGTGAAACAACTAGAGGAACCACGATTTACTGATAAATTAAAAGAAGAGTTACAAGCATACCAACAAAAGAAGAAGAAATCACTTTTGAATTATGACAATATAGCATTTAAACAAAGTAATCTCTTTCTTCAACAGCTTGCGCAAAAAGGAATGTTGAATGACTATGTACAACGGAGTATAGCTTATATATATTTGCGTGATTTGGGCAGAGATATCACTTCTCCCAAGATGCAACAAAGAATCAAATCCGTTACAGAGGATGTCACCGCCTATTTACAACATCATACTAATGAAGAATTATTCAGCTTGGAGAAACTCTATCGCCTTGCGGAAAAGGAATCGTTGGAAGCAACCTTCTTTTGGTTAATGAAGAAGTTACGTTACGTTTCCTCTCTCATTCCAGAAGGGTTAGATAAAGTACATGCACAGCGGAAATTAATCAAAATAATTGCCGGAGTATTAATGCATGAAATAGAAGAGCTACAGGGAGAAACAACAAGAGAAGTAAGGGTAAAACAATTGGATAAAGCGATTCGGATTGGCTATTGCTATGGACTCACCTATCCATTTATTGATGACTTATTAGATGCTAACATTTTGTCCAATTATGAAAAAAATCAGTTTGCGGCGCTTATTCGTCATACTTTGCGGACCGGGGAGGTTACTCCTTTTACTGCATGGGATGGAGATAACCGAGAGATAGTGGAACCGATCTACCGCGAATTAACGGACGCTTTTATCTATTTGGAGAAAAATCAACAAACGGATAATTTGGATAAATTTTATCAAAATGCCTATTTGTTCTTTCATGCACAGGAAATAGATCGAGATAAGAGTTTAGCACATGCTGAATATACGAACGAAGAGTTATATATCCCAATTATATTAAAATCTTCCTCATCCAGAATGATTGTTCGTTCATTTCAAACATTCTCAGCGAACGATAAGGTTGAGGAGCATATGTTTTATTACGGGATTTACAATCAACTAGCAGATGACTTGGCAGATATCGATCAAGATCTATTATCCAATAGTGTTACACCATATACTTATTATCTTCGCTATCATGATCAGCGTCCGGAGTTGATTAACCCTTTTGCTATGTATTGGTCGGTCATCTCTTATTTAATTCATCATGTGTATAAAGATGATGAGAAAACCCGTGAAATTATTTTAGATCGGGTTATCAATGGTCTGAAACGATTAAGAAAGCGCCTAGGCAAGCATCAGTATGAGGAATTACTACAGACATTTTCACTTGGTCATACTTTTACTGCATTTTTACAAAAAATCGTAGAGCGAACACATAATGTTGCTTTCTTTGACAAGCTGCTCCGTGACAAAATGGTTGAAACCATAAAGCAACAGGAAAAAGAGAAAGTGACATTCCGCAAAATGTTAGACGATGCACGAGTAGCGATTAATCAATTCTTAGCTATCAAAACGACAGATCACGATTTAATTATAAATGCGGCGAACTATATGTTAGAAGGAGATGCCAAACGTATACGGCCAATAATGACTTGGGTGATGGCCACCGAAGGATTTGGCTTGTCTGGTAAGGATGTTATCCCATTATTGAAAGCAATTGAATATATGCATACTGCATCATTAATTTTTGATGATCTGCCTTCACAGGATAATGCTCCAATACGTAGAGGAAAGCTGACATTGCATGAAAAATATAGTAGTGCAGTGGCAGAATTAACTGCTCTATGGATGACGCAAAAAGCAGTGCAGGAACAGACAAAATTGCGAGCATATGATGCAGATAAGATTTTGGATCTGATCAACTATTCGACTCAACTGACCCAAGAGATGTGCAGAGGACAAATTTTGGATCTTGATGCAAAGGGAAAACAATTGTCTGTGGAGGAATTAACTAGACTTTGCTTATATAAGACAGGAATGGGCTTCGAAGCATCCTTAATGATGCCTGCAATTGTTGCAGGTGCTAGCCAGGAGATAACAGAGTCAATCAGGCAATTCGCTCATCATGCAGGAATCGCTTTTCAAATTAAAGACGACTTGTTAGATCTCGAGGGAGAGTCAAACGTTCTAGGCAAGGAAGCTGGAATGGACAAGAGAAATAACAGTTCTACGTTTGTAACGATTCTAGGTGAGGAGCAGGCACAAAAAGAAATGTGGAAACACTATTTTGCTGCAATAGATGCCTTAGAAAATTTCCCTGACGACATCTCTTTTTTTAAGCAACTCATGCAATATATCGTGCAACGAGACAAATAAAAACCTGTTCCCCACTTAAGGGGAACAGGTTCTCTATTTTTCTTGACGTTTTATTTTTAAGAATTTGTTCGTTTCTGCGACAACAATGCCAGATAAGGCTAACAAACCAATCAAGTTTGGAAAGGCCATTAAACCGTTCATCACGTCGGAGAAGTTGAATACGACATCCAGTGATACAACTGCACCGATAAAGATGAAGGCGATAAAAATATAACGATAAACTTTGACCCCTTTAGCACCCATCAAGTAATGGACAGATTTTTCCCCGTAGTAAGACCAACCAAGAATGGTGGAGAAAGTAAAGAACAGTATACCGAATGTTACGATATAAGAGCCTGTTGTACCTAGGAATTGAGCAAAGGAAGCACTAGTTAATGCAGAGCCATCCAGTCCGCCATCCCATTGACCTGCCATTACAATCGTAATACCAGTAATCGAACAAACAATAATGGTATCGAAGAAAACTTGCGTCATGGAAACTAATGCTTGTCTGGCAGGATAATCAGTTCGAGCAGCTGCAGCAGCAATTGGTGCAGAACCTAAACCGGCCTCGTTAGAGAATACACCACGTGCTACACCATAACGGATTACGGTACCAAGTATACCACCACCAACTGCGCTACCAGTAAAAGCATCTTCAAAAATAAAAGAGATGGCGCCAGGAACTAAATCAAAATTTAAAACAATTAAAATAAGTCCACCTAAGATATAAAAGGCACCCATAACAGGAACAAAGAAAGCCGTTACTTTACCAATACTTTTAATACCGCCAATGATAACTAATGAAGCTAGAACAGTAAAAATAATACCAGTAACAAATGGACTAATAGAAAAAGATTCCTCTAAAGAGGACGCTGCAGTATTTGATTGTACCATGTTCCCAATACCGAACGCAGCAATAGCAGCAAAAATCGCAAATAATACCCCTAATGCTCTACCAAGCTTCTTGTTTTTTAATCCACGTTCTAAATAGTACATAGGACCGCCGGACATTTCGCCATTTTCATTTTCAACACGGAATCTAACGGCTAATAATGCTTCGGCATATTTAGTAGCCATCCCAACTAATGCGGTAATCCACATCCAGAATACTGCACCGGGACCTCCTGCTACTACTGCTGTTGCTACACCAGCGATATTACCAGTACCAATTGTGGCAGCCATCGCCGTTGTTAATGCTTGATAATGACTGATATCCCCTTTTGAAGTCTTATCTTGGTTTTTACTGAAGGATAATTTTAATGCATACGGTAGTAGTTTAAATTGGATGAATAAGAGCCGGAAAGTTAAAAATAAACCAGTACCGACTAATAAGATAAGTAGAGGTGGCCCCCATACCCAACCGCCTATCTCACCAAGTATTTCTGCCCCTTTTTCATTAAATCTAGTTAACCAATCCATCCTGTTTCCCTCCCATTATTTGTTGTGAAGCTTATTATAAAATTATTCCAGTAATCACAAGAGAATGTCAATAGTAGAGATAAAGTTTTTAACAATGAAAAAAGTATACAAACGTCTCCAACTTATGAAACGTTTGTATACTTAATCAACCATCATACTCTAGTAATATTTTGAACTAAAGTAAAAAATAAAAAGAATTAACCCGCCGAAGCCGAACACATATGTTAACAAAATAGGATTGAAAAGTAGTGGGTGTTTCGATGTTGCTTTTGTGTCTTTATCATGTTCGCCCTCTTGCTGATTCACCATTCTGCCTACTTTCAATGTATAAAGAAAGGAAATAAGCGCTATGATGAAACTGATAATCCCTAAGCCTATAATCATATAAACATCACCTGTCTTTTTTCTTAACTTGATCAATTTGTAACAGGATTATACATAGATGAATCATTTTTATTTCTTGTAAAATATGTTATAGTAAAAATAATTAGCAGTAGGTACTAACACCATATATCAAGTATCAATAGGAGGGCATTATGGAAGATTTATTAAAATTAAGCGGTAAAAATGTCGTTGTAATGGGTGTGGCAAACGAGAGAAGTCTTGCATGGGGTGTAGCAAAATCGCTTCATCAGGCAGGGGCAAACCTTATTTTTACGTATCGAAAGGATCGTTCTTTAGCAAAATTAACGAAATTATTGGAAAAAACTGATCTAGATGCAAAGTTGGTACTTCCATGCGATGTTAATAATGATGATAGCATAAAAGAAGCGTTTCATAAAATTGGTGGTGAGGTAGGAACCATCCATGGTGTAGTGCATTCGATCGCATTTGCACATGGCGAGGACTTGAAAAACCGTTTCGTTGAAACAACACGAGATGGTTATGCATTTGCGCAGGATACAAGTGCGTATTCATTAATTGCCGTTGCACGTGAGGCGAAGCCATTCATGACAGAAGGCGGATCGATTATGGCGATGAGTTACTTAGGTGCTGAACGAGTGGTCCCGGGCTACAATGTTATGGGGGTTGCGAAAGCAGCTTTAGAATCTGCTGTTAAATACCTGGCAATGGATTTAGGAGAGCATAATATACGGGTAAATGCAATTTCTGCTGGTGCGATCAAAACCTTAGCAGCAAAAGGTGTTCCATCGTTTAATGAAATTTTACACAAAATCGAAGCAGAGTCACCGTTGAAACGAAATGTTACACAAGAAGAAGTAGGGGATATGTCATTAGCGATGCTAAGCCATTTATCCAGAGGTGTAACAGGAGAAATTGTGTATGTTGACTCTGGCTATAATATCTTAGGATAAGGAAAAAGACAAACAGACCACCCTGGGTTTGTTTGTCTTTCTTTATCTATATTAATCTGTTAAGCGGTCTTGGAAGCCTCTTGCTTTTCTTCTTCTAATTGTTTGCTTGAGCTAAACAACCGATAGATCGCCGGGATTAATAATAGAGTGATGAACGTAGCGAAAAGTAATCCCGAAATAATGACGGTAGCCATCGGTGCTTGATAGTTACTCGACATTCCTGTTGTAATGGCTAGTGGTAACATACCGGCAGCAGTTGTAAAGCTGGTCATAAAAATAGGTCGCATTCGATTTCTTCCAGCCTCCACCAGTGCTTCTGTAACAATATATCCTTCTTTTCTTAGTTGTTTCGTACGATCGATAAACAAGATAGCATTATTTAGTACGATACCGATCAGCATAATGATCCCCATTGCAGATAATGCACTTAATTCACGTTGTGTAAAGAACAAACCTAAGATCACCCCTACAATTGTCATCGGGATAATAGACATGACAATAATAGGATGGAATAAGTGATTAAATTGCACCGCCATTACTAAGTACACAAGAAAAATAGCGATACCAATAATTGTTAAAATCTCCATCATTAATTCTTGCTGTTGTTCTAAATCTCCCGCAATATCAATTTGATAGCCTTCTGGCGTATTAAAATCGGCAATTAGTTGTTGTACATCTCGGTTAACAGAACCTAAATCAGTTCCTTCTATTTCACCTGATACCACTACATACCTTGATCCATCAACATGAGCAATTTGATTAGGAATTTCAGTCGTATGCAGTCGGATAAATTCAGATAATTTTTTATTACCTTCTTGTGTTGGGATGTTCATATCTAATAAGGCACTTTTATTAGCAATTTTATCATCCCACTCTATTTGAAGAGGAATTTCCTTGTCATCGACAACTACTTCATCAATAGACATATCCAAAAATGCTTGTTCTATATAATTCTTAATAGAGAGAGAACTAATTCCACTTTCTTTGATGGCATCGTCTTTCAATTCTATCACTTCTTCAAGCGAAGTGCGTTCTCCTGAGTGACTAACACCGACAATTCCGGGTATTGCTTCTAGTTCGGTGGCGAAGTCAGCTGCAATAGATGATAGTTCTTCTAATTTATCTCCTTTCACCATTACTTGGACAGGCAGACCGCCACCACCTGATAAAGCGCTTTGCACAGAATTAATCGGTTGAGTGTCCTGCAATTCGCGTAATGATTTCAGAATTTCTTCATTTACTTCTTTTTGCTCTCTAGTAATATCATCTCCTTTTGTCAGGTTAATGATATTGTATAATACACCTCCGTCATCCATTACATAACTAGCTTCCACATCCTGAATGTCATTTAGTTCCCGGTTAACTTCATTGATGACATCATTTTTTTCAGTGATCGATACACCAGGTTCTAATTCAATCATTAATTCAGCATAACGGTTATACACGTCTGGCATAATAGTCATTGGTATCTTTGAAACTAAAAACAATGAACCTGCCAACATGAAAATAAATAGGCTGATGATGGCGAAACTGTTGCGTCTCTTCTTGACAATCCATCGGGCTAATTTTGTGTAGCTGCTAATAATCCATCCATCTTTTGTTTCAGCATGACCTCTTTGAATTTTCAAGAAGCGATCAGCAAATGTTGGAATTACGGTAAATGAGATAAAGGCAGAGCTGACTAATGTGATAGCAACAATCATCGATAAAATAATCATAAATCTTCCAATATCACCGCTAATTAATCCAATTGGTACAAAAACAACAATGGTTGTTAACATAGAGGCAATAACAGCGGTAGCTACTTCTTTTGTTCCTTCGAGTACCGCTTCTAATTGACCCAAGCCTTGTTCTTTCTTTCGATAGATCGATTCTAAAATAACGATCGAAGAATCAACCATCATCCCAATTCCTAGACCTAATCCAATTAGCGTTAACATATTAAAGCTATAATCAAATAACGACATAGCAATAAAGGTAAGTAAAATAGAGGTTGGTATCGCAAACCCGATAACTAAGGTTGCTCTTATATTACGAAGAAAGAGAAACAGAATAAATATCGATAAGATTGCTCCGATAAGAATGTTGACTGCAACTCCGTTAAGTGCTTCTTCTACATAATCGGCTTCAGCTACTACTTCATTTAACTCAAAACCGTGGATAAGCCCTTCATTGCGTATCTTTTTTATTTCATCACGAACGGCACTAGCCATATCAATTTGGGTAACATCAGCTACTCGACCGATTTGAACAAAAATAAAATCTTGTGATCCGTTTTTCCAAACATTCGAATTGCTCTCTTGTTGCTGGAGGGAAATTTCCGCAATATCCTTTAATGTAATTGTAGTGTGGTGAGTTTGGATTGGAATATCCTTAAGGCTTGATGTCGAATCTAATGCAGACACCCATCTTAGGGACGGACTTTCTTCATCATCCTCTAATTGGCCGAGGGCAGCTTCGTTGTTTACCTCCTGTATGGTTGTAATAACTTGCTGGATGTCGAGCCCTTGTTCGATTATTTCATCTCGGTCAAAAGAGATAATGATCTCTTGTTTATAGCCCCCTTCTAAAGCAACATTACGTACTTCTGAGAGGTTTTCCAATCTAGGTTCTAATATATTTTCAGCGAATTCGGTTACTTCAGCCATGTCTTCGCCAGATACATCGAGATAAAATTCATAATCTCCCTCTGTACTATATTGAGCAGCGTGGTAATCTTGAATATGACCATTGGTAGAAACTGCGGTGTTGATAGTTTTTTCAATTTCTTGAAAAACCTCGTTTCCACGGTCTGTTTCCATCGTAATATTCATATTACTTCGTCCGATATAAGAGGTAGAGGTAACATTGTCTACACCATCAATTCCTGCAATTTCTTTTTCTATTGGGTTGGTAATGGTTTGCTCGACATCGAAAGCAGACATATCTCCTGCCATAATATCAACATATGCTGCATCCAAATGGACCGATGGCATTAGCTCCCTATCCAGCTTTAGTATGGATTGAACCCCTAAAACTAAAATAAGTACAACAATTAAACTAACAAGGATCTTTCTTTTTACAATAAACGCTAACCATTTCAAGATATCTCCTCCTGGATAATACGGTATTTTTGTACTAGTTCTCTGTAAGTCCACTGCAAGAATTTTATGTAGGATGCTATGTAAGGTGGGACTTGTTCTTTCTCTCTGGCAATATTATTTTAAACCTTCATTATCCAATTAGATATCGCTCTTTGGGCGTAACTTATATAAGTCTAGAGTTTTAGTATATTTATCATAGTGTTAACCGTCCGTAATACCACCACTTCAAGTCTTGCGTGATAACAGGAAGCAAAGTGTGATAAATGGACGCTAACGTTTCACTTATCCATCAGTATGGAGCTAGAAACCTCAACTATGTGCTATACTAATGTTGTTACATATCTTCTAGCACAACCTTAAAAGAAAACTATTTTGGTGGTATCAAGAATGAAACGATTATTATTAGTGATGTTATTGTGTTTAACCGGATGTTATCCAGCAGGTGATCAAGCTGGATTACCAATGAAAAAAGCTTCTCAGGCACAAACGGTAGAAAAAGAATTAATCTACCCTGATCAGCCATTGGATCGGTTTTGGAACATTACAGAAATAGATTTGCAGGCTAGCTCTGTTATTTTAATAAATGCCGAGACCGGTCATGTTATATACGAGAAAAAAAGTGATATACCATTACCTACAGCAAGCATGTCAAAAATGATGAGCGAACTACTTGTTCTGGAAGCAATAGATAGTGGGGAAATTGATTGGGATAGTGAAGTAGCCATCAGTGATTATGCATATAATATTTCTCATCATCCTGGATATGCCTCAGTCGATTTAACGAAAGAACAACGTTATACAGTGAAAGAATTGTTTGAAGCGATGGCTATTCATTCTGCAAATGGAGCAACGATAGCATTAGCGGAAGCTGTTAGTGGTAGCGAAAAACATTTTGTCCAACAAATGAACCAGCGGGCACAAGAATTACAGTTGGAAAATACGGAATTCGTCAATAGTACTGGATTAGATAATTTGCATCTTGGGGACTATTATTCTGTTGGAAGTGTAGAGGATACGAATACAATGTCTGCACATGATTTAGCGATGCTTGCTCAATATTTAATCGATCGCTATCCTGAGTTATTGACCATCATTGAGCGCCCAGAATATAGGATGAATGATCGTTCCTATCGAAATACAAATTGGATGCTTGAAGGGGAATTAGCTTTTGCTGGAGTAGACGGCTTAAAAACAGGGTATACCGATCTTGCTGGCTATTGCTTTACCGGAACGATTGAGAGGGAAGGTGTAAGGCTTATCTCAGTGGTGATGGGAACATCATCAGAGATTGCACGCTTTACCGAAACAACCGCATTATATGAAAAGGCCTTTGAATGGATGGAAACACACTAAAAAATAGTAGCTCTATATGAAAAAAACCAGGTATTAATTTGCCTGGTTTTTTGTATCTATTCTTCTTTTCTACAAATAATAACATTAAATGATAACAAAAAAATGAGGTAGAGAAAATGCGGAAACTTAGAAACAATATTAAAACTAAAGGAACTCAACAACCTAAACAAGTGCCAAGCAGGGTAGATATTTTGTTGGAAAATAATAGATCTGTATTAAAAGATATATTCAAAAGCAGCGTTGATATCAAATTCCGAGATCTGCAGCTACAGGACAAAAAGAACACTCGTGCATTTATTTGTTATACAGAAGGGCTAGTTAGTGGTGAATATATTCATAACAATGTTATAGAACCATTATTAGGAATGAAGATTAATGAGATAGAATCAGTCGGTAATTCATTTATTTCCTATGTAAATTTAGGGATTATTAAGGCATCATCTGTTAATAAAACATCTCAACTAGACGAAGCTATCGAAGAAATACTTCGTGGACAAACGGCAATATTTATTGATGGCTTTGAAAGTGTATTAGTAGTTTCAACAGAAGATTATCAGACTAGAGGAGTAGAAGAGCCAGACACAGAATCCACAGTAAGAGGGTCAAGAGAAGGGTTTAATGAAGTTATTGTCACTAATACATCTATGCTTCGTCGAAAAATTAATAATCCACATTTAGTCTTTGAAGAATTCATTATTGGTGGAAATACCAAGACAAAAGTGCGAATTGGCTACATTGATGGCGTAGCAACAGAAGAGTTAGTGGAAGATGTGAGAAAGCGTCTTAAATCGATTAAGACTGATGTAGTATTGGAGTCGGGTTATTTAGAGCAATATATCGAGGATCATCCTAAATCAATCTTTCAAACGGTCGGAAATAGTGAAAAATCAGACAAAGTCGCAGCTAAAATATTGGAAGGGCGTGTAGCAATATTGTGTGATGGGACGCCCTTTGTCCTAACAGTGCCTTATTTATTTATTGAAACATTGCAAGTTCCAGAAGATTATTACTCAAGTGTTTACTATGCTACATTAATTCGTTTAATTCGTCTGCTTGCTTTATTTCTAACTGTTTATACTCCAGCAGTTTTTGTGGCTGCATCTACTTTTCATCACGAGATGGTCCCTTCGTTATTATTAACTACGATGGCAGCTGCTGAGGAAAGAGTGCCTTTTCCAATTTTATTAGAGGCCATAATTATGATAGTTATTTTTGAACTACTTCGAGAGGCTGGAGTACGCATGCCTCGACCAATTGGTTCAGCTGTTAGTATTGTTGGTGCATTAGTAATTGGGGAAGCTGCGGTCCAGGCAGGGATTGTAGGTGCCCCAATGGTTATTGTGGTAGCATTGACAGCTATTACCGGCTTCGTTGTCACAGCGATTAATGATACCCTTATTTTAATTCGGTTTTTTCTACTGCTTTTATCAGGAACCTTTGGATTTTATGGATTATTAATAGGGACCTTATTCCTAGTTGCCCATGTATGTTCTTTGAGATCATTTGGTGTTCCTTATCTGACACCACTAGCACCTGCAATGTTGAAAGAATGGAGAGATTCTTTCTTTCGAGCATCATTGAAAAAATTACAAAGTAAGCCAGAGTCTCTTATGAAAAAGAAAATTTAAATACACCGTAGGAGTGAAAGTAATGAAAAAGCTAATCCCTTTGGTGATAGTAGTCTTGTTGACAGGTTGCTGGGATGTGAAAGAGTTAACAGAAATCGGGATAGTAACAGCAATGGCAATTGATAAAGATGAGGATTCGGGAGAATATATGCTTACAGCACAATACTTAAGACCATCAGCAGAAAGTACTTTTGCACCTTCGCAGGGTGAGCCTTATTTAATCATCTCTGTCACAGGAAGGTCAATATCTGAAATGCTTAGGAAAACAAGTCATAAACTTGATAGAGACGGCTTCTATGCACATAACAAGGTAGTGATTGTTAGTGAGGAAGTTGCCAAAGAAGGATTGTTACCTTTATTTGAAACATTTCAGCGTGAGCAGTTAGTGCGAAGTTATGTATGGCTAGGAGTGACAAAGAATACAACCGCTAAATCTGTTCTTGAAAAGCAAAAAAATAGCATCTCAAAGATTTCTGCTGATTTTCTCAGTAGTTTATTTGAGAATGCAGAGCATGAAACTGTTTCCTTTAATTTATTGAAATTATATAAGCAATCACTAAGGCAAGGACAAAACCCAGTATTAGGTGTAGTAACTTTTGATCAAAGTGAGAGCGAAGAAGTAGATGTTCATTTGTCTGGAGGAGCAGCATTTAATAAAGACAAACTTGTAGGATATATGTCCGAAATAGAAACGATGGCATATAACTGGATCGTACCTACTAACGATAACAACCAGGAAGGAACATTTACTTTTCCTTATAAAGAAGATAACTACGTTACACTGAAAGTAATAGATGTCCATTCAAACATTAAACCAAAAGTAATAAATGAGAGAGATATCTCCTTTACAATAGAAATAAAGCAGAAAGTTAAAATTACAGAACAGCAAGAATTAAAGAAAACAGAAACGAGAAAGGAAATTGTTGAAGTAGTTGAAAAATTCGAGAAACAAACAGAAAAAGAAATAGAAGCTCATGTTGGAAAAGTCATTGCAAAAGCCCAAGAAGAGTTCCAATCTGATATTTTTGGGTTCGGGGCATCATTGCGCAATCGATATCCAAAGGTATGGAACAAAATAAGGGATAATTGGAATCAAGAATTTGCGGAAGCTTCTTATGAAGTAAAGGCGGAGGTTGAAATCTTAAATTCTGGATTGTTACAAGGCTCTTTACACCCCAATGAATGAATTAGCGAAAATATCCTCTGAAAATATGGTATATAAGCGTGAGTATTAGTAGAATAGCATAAACGATACCTCCAATTAGTAAGAAGCTTAAGATAAAATCTGCTTTAAGTACATCGATATCTAAATGCATCGGAATCCACCTTTTTCTATGGTGACTTTTTCACTATAAGGAGAAAGTCACCATTTATTGTTTACGTTTCTTTTTTACTTGGATAATGAGCAGAATTAATAATGGAAGCAGTGAATATAACAAAATACTAAAGACCCCACCTTCCATGCCTTTCCACCTTTGATCATCTAAATTATCAAACCGTAATATCGAAAGCAAAGGAAGCAGTAAACCAAAAATAACAATAATCCATTTAGAATTAGACTTATTCAATAACCAAGTAAACACTAGGGTAAAACCATAAAAATGTATAGCTGTTTTATAGAATCCTCCAATAAATATAATAAATACACCGATAATATCTAGATTAGTAAATATCATCGCAATATGAATAGAGAGCATTACTTCTAACAAAGGTATTTCTGAGATTGCTGCTAGTTCTGAACCGAGGACAGCAATAAAGACAATTTGGGCGATTAATAATAAAAACGTTGAAACCGTAACAGCAATAAATGTTGTTTTGCGAATATATTCTTGTTTATTGACATAGTGCCAAATGGCAAGAAACACTACCATCTCACCGAAAGGAAAGGCTACAACCCTTGGAATTTCAGTGAGGATCGGTTCTATTCCTTCACCTAAGATTGGCAATAAATTCCCTATCTCAAATTCGCCAGAAATCATATTTAGAAAATAAGCAGCAAGTAAGAAAAAGAATAGGCATGGTAGAAATATTTCAAGCGATCTAGCAACAACTTCAATGCCTTTATGTAAGAGATAAACCATCACGATAATGTATATGTAAAGAATGACGAGAAGTGGTGTATTAGGTAGTGCAGCCATTTTGATCAGTGCGCCAAATTCATAGAAATTATGTGTTGCCTGACTAAGAAAATACATACTGTATAGAAATAATAATGGTTTAGCTAGAATGACCCCTAAACAGTCATTTAAAATCTCCGCAAAGTTTTGCTTTGGATAATATTTAGGAATTTGAGTGTATACCCATAATAAAATAAAGCTGAGAACAAATGACAGTAATATAACTATCCATGCATCTTTTTTAGCTCCAATACCTAAAGCAAATATAGTGGTACTGCCAATTTCAAATGTAACGATAAGGGCAAAAAGCTGTGTGTTTGATATTTGTCTCATATCTCATCCCCCATTGTATAGTTTTGGCACTGTTTTTGATTAGGTATAGTTTTAATATTTTTGCCATTATTGCAGAAAAATATAACGAAATACTGCAAGTGTAAGTCATTACAGGAACGTGCTATACTTATGGCTAAGATGGAAAAAAGGAGTATGAACAATGGCACATAAGGGCTGGATTATTTATAACGGAAATCTTGATAGTCAGAAGTTTTCAGAACAAGTAGAATGGTTACAACAAACAGCAGAATCGTTTGATTTTGAAATAGAACCAATGAAAAATAATGAGCTGCTTGTCATGATTGATCAGGGTAAAGCAAGGATCGAACCAGCTAAGGAATTACCAGATTTTGTTTTCTTTTGGGACAAGGATTTATTTTTAGCGAAACAGCTGGAACAACAAGGCGTGCGTTTGTTTAACCGAGCAAAAGCGATCGAAATCTGTGATGACAAAGCATTGACTTATCAACAACTTGCTGGTAACGGTATTCGTATGCCGAAAACGATCATTGCTCCGAAAGTCTTTTTAAGCCTCGAAGATACAAGTCATTTGCCACTTGTGATAGAAAATCTCGGTTTTCCAATGGTTATTAAAGAGTCATTTGGATCGTTTGGAGAGCAAGTGTACCTGATAGAGGATGAACAGCAATTGCTGGAGAAGGTAGCTGAGTTGAAGCATAAGCCGTTTGTTTTCCAAGAATTTATTCAGTCAAGTTTCGGGAAGGATGTTCGACTTAATGTTGTTGGTGACGAAGTAAGAGCGTCGATGTTGAGAAAATCCTCAGATGATTTTCGTGCCAATGTTACGGCAGGTGGAAAAATGTACCCATATCAGCCATCTAAGGAAGAACAAGCGTTAGCCATTAAATGTACGAAGCTAGTTGGTGCAGATTTCGCAGGAGTTGATCTGCTGTTTGGACAAGATGGTGAACCGATTCTTTGTGAAATTAACTCCAACGCTCATTTTAAGAACATTTTTGACTGTACAGGCGTTGATTTGACAAAAGATATGATGGCATATATTAAGGAGACTATTTCATGAACGGTTGGCTAATTTATCGAGTGAAGGATGCCGAAAAGAATCGTGCATTTATTGATTGGATGCAAGCAGAAGCAGCATTACTTGGAATAACGCTTCAGCTTGTGATCTATCATGAGCTGACATATGGCATTAAAGATGGTCGCCTCTTTATTAATTGGAAAGGTAGAGAGAAACCTGATTTTGTTATCATGAGGGCAATTGATCCGCTTCTCTCAGCACAATTCGAATGGCTGGGCATCCGAGTTTTTAATAATTCAAGAGTTGCTTCTATTGCCAATGATAAAGCCAACACCCACCAATTATTTGCAACCCATGGGATTCCGATGGTCGACACACAATTTCTGAATAGAGAGGAATTAAAAGAAGGCACATTCCGCTTTCCTGTCGTCTTAAAAGCAGTTAATGGAAGAAGTGGCAGTGAAGTTTATTTACTCAATTCGTTAGATGATTTGCCACCTTTAACAAGTGAGCGATTCATTGTGCAATCGCTGGCAACTCCGGGAAGGGATCTCCGAGTCTTTGTGATGGGGAAGAAAGTAATTGGCAGTGTACTTCGCGAATCGAACATCGATTTTCGGGCAAATTATACGCTTGGCGGTAATGCTAGCTTATACCAACTATCCTCGGCTGAGTGTGAGCTGGTAGATAAAATTATTACTATTTTACCTGTAGATTTTGCAGGAATTGATTTTGTCTTTGATGACCATAATCGCCTTCTGTTAAACGAAATAGAAGATATTGTTGGTAGTAGGACAATCACGAGCTTAACAGATATCAATATTGCACGGTTATATTTGCAACACATTATGAAAGGTGTCCAATAACAGAGAATAAAACCACAAAGGAGTTGTAATAAATGCGTAATGAGCAAGAAATGATGAAAATAGTGCTTGATTTTGCTAAAGCAGATGACCGAATCCGTGTGGTCGGAATGAATGGGTCACGAACGAATCCTAATCTTCCTACGGATCGTTTTCAAGATTATGATATCGTGTACTTAGTAACAGATATGAAATCATTTCTGGAAAACCGAGACTGGCTTGATTTTTTTGGTGAGCGCATGATCATGCAAACTCCTGAGGAATCCACATTATTTCCTGCCACATTAGGTAACTGGTTTTCCTTTTTAATACAATTTAAGGATGGAAACAGAATTGATTTAATGCTTATTCCTCTGGAGGAATTAGACCTTTATTTACAAAATGATAGTCTTACAAGCATATTATTAGATAAAGATCGTTTGATAGAAAATCGACCAATACCAGATGAGAGCAGTCATTTTGTTAAAAAGCCTACCGAACAACAATTTATTGATTCCTGTAATGAATTTTGGTGGGTAAATCCTTATGTAGCCAAAGGTTTATGCCGTGGAGAATTTCTATACGCTAGTCATCATTTGGAGAACATACTAAGAGGAGAAATACTACGAATGATGGCATGGAACGTCGGTGTTGAACATCATTTTAAAGTGAATATTGGTGCTGCTTATAAGTTTCTTCATCATTACGTGGATGACGACGCCTTCGAGGCTTTACAAGCAACTTATCAGTTAGATACAATCGACAAATGTTGGGAAGGATTATTTCTAATGCAGCGGCTATTCCAACAATACACAAAGAAGCTAGCGAATGAACTTGGCTATTCCTACCCCTCTCATTTTGAAAGCGTTATCCCGTACATTCAGCAACTTCATCAAGAATTCGTTAAATAAATTGTATGGAGTAATGATCCATATCCCTCACGAGTAATATACTTTCGTACTTGTGAGGGAATGAATTTATAACGGGGCTAAACGTCTGTAAGACCTACACTGATCATTGGCTCCCTTTATTTGTCTCTTTTACCCATCAACCCATAGAAGAACAACGTGATAATATCTTCTGTTAAAGGTAAAATATAATCACTAACCTTGTCATTCTTCAAATATTCTTTAAACATATGAATGTACATCATGATTGCTTCTGTTGAAACATCCTGATTGATATACCCCGTTCTTTTCCCTTCCTCTACTAGCTTTGTGAATAAAGGGATCGATTTTTCTTGATAGATCCTGTCAATATAGGACCCTTTATTAGAAAAATCGTCCATTATGTAGTGATATAGTTCCTCATTTATTTTTGCAGCATCATCCGTTTTGTTGAAAGTAATTTGTTCAATTTTTTCAGGGAAGCTGACATCACTATCGAGGATATTTTGAAATTTTTGATATTCCTTCTCGACAAAATAAACCATTGTTTCATATATTAGGTTTTCTTTGCTATCAAAATAATTATAGATTGTCACCTGAGAGACATTTGCTTCACTAGCAATTTTTGCAATGGGAACACTTTTTATTCCTTTATCATTAAAAAGTTGAAGGGATGTCTCCAGAATTTTATTTTTTTTACGTTGGGTTCTTTTTTCAAATCCGTCCATTGTTGTCACCTCTTATATAGTATTTTAAGTTAAATTATGAAATATAACAACGAATTTATTTCAAAAAAACCTTGATATAAGTCATATCCTTCTATAATATGAAATATATAAGGTAATATATTTCAAAACTTAGGAGGTTTTGATATGAAGATGATTGAAATAAAGGGAGTAACGAAGAAATTTGGTAAGTTTACTGCTCTTAATGGAATTGATTTAGAAGTGAAAAAAGGGGAAGTATATGGCTTCATTGGACCGAATGGTGCGGGGAAGTCAACGACCATTCGCGTGTTATTAGGAATTATTCAAGCAACCTCAGGAACAGCGACAATATTTGGTAAGGATGCCTGGAGAGATGCAGTAGAGATTCATCAGAAGGTTGCTTACGTACCGGGAGATGTATTTCTTTGGGAGAATTTAACCGGTGGAGAGATTATTGATACGTTTCTAAAATTACGTGGAGGAATTAATAAGAAGAAGCGTGACACTTTAATTGATCGTTTTCAACTTGATCCACGCAAAAAAGCTGGTACGTATTCAAAAGGAAACAGACAAAAGGTTGCATTAATTGCTGCATTTGCATCTGAGGCAGATTTATTTATCTTAGATGAACCGACATCTGGACTAGATCCTTTAATGGAAAATATTTTTCAGCAATGTGTAGAAGAAGTGAAAGATGAAGGGAAAAGTGTTCTGTTATCCAGCCATATTTTATCCGAGGTGGAAAAACTTTGTGACCGTGTCGGCATTATCAGACAGGGGGAAATGATTGAAACTGGTACGTTAGATGAATTACGCCATTTAACAAGAACGAACATTATTTTGGAAACAGAGAAGTCTGCTACAGACTTAAGCAACCAACCAGGTGTTCATCAATTTACAGAGGATGCTGGCGTATATTCATTCCAGGTAGATCCTGAAAAATTATCAGACGTCATGCTGAAGGTTGGGGAGTTAGCTGTTAAACGTATTGAAAGTACACCACCAACATTAGAGGATTTATTTATGCGTCATTATGAAACAGATGGGGTAGCAGAAAAGGGGTGATAAAATGCTTTTCTATCAATTGAAATTTTTACTCAGATTTAATTGGCGGCAAAATTGGCTTGCTAGCATCATTTGGACATTGTCAGTTGTGGGGATTACCGTTATCATAGCAGGTGCTTTTGTAAATCTATTTGGATCGGAAGCAGAAAGGAATACAATGGCCCAAACGCTTGAGAATCCTGCTATGGTTGCGATGGTTGGACCGGTATATGGCATTGACAACTATACGACAGGTGCGATGATGGCAAATCAAATGTTATTGTTTACTGCTATTGTACTTGGAATTATGAGTATATTAATGGTAACCAAGCTAACTCGGAAACAAGAAGAAGAGGGTAAATATGAATTAATTCGCTCGATGCCGGTGGGACGGTTATCAAGCTTGAGTAGTGCGTTAATGTTAGTAGCATTGGTTAATGTGGTTATCGGTTTAGCAACAGCGATAAGTTTAATTGTTGTAAATGTAGAAGGAATCGATGTGGAAGGATCGATCATGTATGGTGCGGTTTTGACGGTGACAGGATTAATGTTTACCGGGATTACTGCTGTCATTACCCAGTTGACGGAAACATCTAGAGGTGCATTAGGCATATCAATCGCGGTTTTACTTGTCACCTATTTTGTGCGGGCAATTGGCGATGTCAGCAGTGAAGTGTTAAGTCTTGCTTCCCCATTAGGTTTGGTTTTGCGCGCGGAAGTATATGTAGAAAACTATTGGTGGCCCATTATTGTTTCGGTTGTCATCACCTTGATATTAACCATTCTTGCTTTTTATTTGCATAACCGACGAGACTTAGGTGCAGGTCTACTACCATCCAAACCCGGGAAAAAAGAAGCTTCCAAACTGTTATTATCACCACTTGGTTTGCTTTTACGTTTGCAGAGGACACAGATTATTTCTTGGCTGGTAGCAATGGTTTTTTTAGGTGCTTCTTATGGATCGGTCTTAGGTGATTTAGAATCATTCTTTGCAGACAATGAAATGTTTCAACAGCTCCTTGGTGATCATCCAGCATATACCATGACGGAACAATTTATAACGATGTTAATGGTGATTTTATCCATATTTGCGACCATTCCTATGGTAGTTTCGTTTTTGAGAGTGCGTGGGGAAGAGAAGAAAGAGCGCAATGATCATCTACTAACAACAGGTATATCGAGATATACCTTATTAAGCCACTATCTTGGCATATCAGTAGTAGTCGGAGTAGTTTCTTTATTTATTGCATTATATAGTATATGGGCAGCTGGATCTGTCGTAATGAATGAGGCCATTCCATTGGAAAATATATTGAAGGCGGGAATGTCTTATTTACCTGCGATGCTAGTCATTCTTGCAATTGCTAATCTGTTATTTGCTTTTGTACCGAAATGGACACCGTTAGTGTGGGGATATCTGGTATTCTCCTTTTTTACTGTATATTTAGGTGGAATGATAGATATACCAGAATGGTTAGCAAACATTTCAAGTTTCAACCATATCCCACAACTCCCGGTAGAAGAATTTACGTGGACACCGCTAATCGTATTAATGGCGATTGGGATCATTGCTTTAATCGTTAGCCAATTCGGCTATCGAAACCGAGATGGAATCGAGGGGCAAGGCTAGGCATCAATTTTTAAGGAGTAGGGGGCATGTATGCTGCCCTCTTTCCCATATTCAGGAAAGATGAACGTCCAAGGCATGCTTGTGTTCGCTGGCAGGTATAGCCTTTTTTCCTCCATTTGTTGGCTTGCTAGCTGTTTGCCTTCTTGAAATAGTTGGATGTTGATGTTGGTTAAGTCAGCTTCGGTTGATTCGAAGTTATGAATTAATGTCGTGATGAGCAAATCATTTCGATGATTTACTGCGCTTCGAATGGGTACAAACGTAACACCGCCGTCAGCATCCGCTTTTGTTTGGTCAAAAATCTTCTTTATTTCTAAACGATCTTGTTCACTAATCGTCCTGTTCCATGCATCCTCTAAAAATAATCTCTGCATCAATAAGCACCTCCATTCATCATTCTATCAGGAAACGAGCCAGAACAATAGAGAACTCCCCCTAAGATAACAGATTATTAATTCTGTTTACCAAAGGGGGAGCATATGTTACTAGCCTATTCATTTGCAGGTACTACGGCACCTTTATATTCTTCTTCCATAAAAGTTTTGATTTCATCTGATTGAAGTACGTCTACTAAAGCTTGTAATGCTTCACTGTTTTCATCTTCGCTGCGAGCAGCAATAATATTTGTATAAGTGAAGTCAGGCTCTTCTAAAATGACTGCATCTTCCAGATTTACGCCACCCTCAATAGCATAATTGGCATTAATGGCAACTAGTGCGTCTGTTTCGCGGTTATAATATTCTGGTAGTAGTCCAGCATCAATACTTGCATCAAATTCAAGATCAAGTGGGTTTTCTACTACATCATCAATCGTCGCGTCAGCAGGGTTTACATCTTCATCAATCTTAATTAATCCTTCATCCTGTAGTAGTGATAGCACACGGCCGTGGTCCGCAACAGAACGACTTAAAATAACTACAGTACCTTCAGGAATATCCTCTACACTGCTGATATCCATGGAATAGATTCCTAATTGTTCGGTGTGAACTCCACCAAGGTTAACAAAGTCATATCCTATTTCTTCTTTTTGACCTTCAAAGTATGGCACGTGTTGGAAATAATTAGCATCCAATATTCCGTCCTCTAGATCTTGGTTTGGTAATACGTAGTCTTGGTAAACTTCAATTTCAAGCTCAATGTTTTGCTCTTCAAGTAATGGAACTGCTTGCTCTAACACTTCTGCGTGTGGCACACTTGTTGCACCAACTACAATTTTTTCTGGTCCTTGCTCAGCATTTTCGTTGTTCTCTTCCTCATTGTTTCCTCCACAAGCTGCTAATGCAATTAATAATAGAGTGGTTAGCACCAATGTTAATAACTTTTTCATTATAAATCATCCCTTCATGTTTTATCTTTTATCTATTATTTTAGATAGTGTATCCCCTATATATTGGAATACGAATACTATCAATATAATTAATATTGTACAAGCTAATACTACGTCAAAGTCACGTCGTTGAAATCCTTTCATATAGGCCAAATCTCCAAGTCCACCTGCTCCAATAACACCAGCCATTGCCGTATAACCTATTAAAGCAATTGCTGTCACCGTTAAGCCAGATATAAGAGCGGGCATGGATTCAGGTAATAACACTTTGAAAATAATTGTATGTGTTTTAGCACCCATTGCTTTAGCAGCTTCGATGACTCCTTTATTAACTTCCTTTAGTCCGATTTCAACGAGACGGGCATAGAATGGCGCAGCCCCAACTATTAATGCAGGTAATGCTGCTTTCCATCCCCTTATTGTGCCGATCAAGAAATCAGTGAAAGGGAAGAGTAATAGAATCAATATAATAAAAGGTATTGCACGAAATACATTGACAATGGTTGCCACAATAAAATTAATAAATTGATTTTGCCATAAACTCCCTGAATCGGTCAGGAATAATAATAATCCGAGTAAAACACCGAAAATTAATGTACCAAGTATTGCAATACTAGTCATATAAAGTGTTTCTAATGTAGCCACCCATATGTCCTCAGGGATTACATTTGGAAATAGTTCTTCAAGCATCTTTTAACACCTCGACTTCCACACCGGTGTTTTTCATAAATTGAATAGCTTCCTGTAAGATTTCTCTATCACCGTTTATTTCAATAAACAACGTTCCATAGGCGCCTTCCTGTGTAGGGGCAATGGACCCTTGCAGTATATTCACCTCAACATCGAATGTTTTCGCTACCTCACTGATAAGTGCACGCTTCGCACTATTTCCGATAAAGTGAAGTTTGACCACTTCACTGTCTTCGCGATCATTAATAAACTCCGTTAACTTATCTTTTTCATGTTCTAACGGATTAAGCTGCTGCACAAATCGTTTAGTTGTTTTCGACTGTGGTTTTACAAAGACATCTAACACATCACCAGTTTCTACCACTTTGCCATTTTCCATCACGGCAACGCGATGACATATCTTCTGGATGACATGCATTTCGTGGGTAATCAAAATAATGGTCAATCCTAACTTTTTATTAATAGAGACTAACAAGTCTAAAATATCATCCGTCGTCTCCGGATCAAGCGCTGAAGTAGCCTCATCACATAATAATACCTCAGGGTCATTTGCCAGTGCTCTTGCTATTCCAACACGTTGCTTTTGACCGCCACTTAGTTGTGATGGGTAGGCATTTTCTTTCCCGGAAAGCCCAACTAGATTTATTAGTTCTAATACTTTTTCCTTACGTTTTGCTTTTGGAACACCGGCAATTTCTAATGGAAAAGCGATGTTTTCCAAAACAGTACGAGACCATAATAAGTTAAAATGCTGAAAAATCATTCCGATCTTTTGTCGCTTTTGGCGCAACTGATTCCCCGGCATTTTCGTGATATCTTTATCATGGATAACGACAGAACCGTTAGTTGGTTCTTCTAAACGATTAATAAGCCGGACAAACGTACTTTTACCAGCACCACTATAGCCGATAACCCCAAAAATTTCGCCCTGTTCTATATTAATGGAAACATTATCGACAGCTTGAACTTGTTGTTTTTTAGATTTATACACTTTCGATAAGTTTTGAATTCGAATCATATTTTCACACTCCTTCATTTATTGTGCATCAAACACAATAAAAAAATCCTTTCTGCGTAAGAGGACAGAAAGGATGTTTATTCATTGTCCTCTTATCTTTCAAAGCCTAGAAGCTTTGATGGAATTAGCACCTATCAGTTTTACTGACGGTTGCCGGGTTTCATAGGGCCAGTCCCTCCACCTCTCTTGATAAGAGTTTCACGTATTCAATTCAGTAACCAATATATTATCATTATATCAGAGAATCGTCAATTCCTTTTATAAAAGTAAAACTATTCAGAATATAGAGATAAAACACTTTAGTACACTAGCGTAATAAAATCAATTCCTTTATAATGAATAAATATTATTCATTTTATCTTGGAGGAACGGATATGAAGAAAATCGCAATTGTTGGGAGTAGTGGGGGAAATCTATTTAATTTAGGAGGGAAAAATCCTGCAAAACTTCTGGAAGAAATTAAAAAACAAGCTGTTAGCGCAGGTATTAAAATTGATGCGGTGCAATTTATCGGTGCTGAAGAATCGATGGACAGTGCAAAAGAGACGACAAAAGCATCTCTTTGGAAAATAGATAGTACGGATGTTTTCGTTGAAGGAGAAAAAGGCAGATTAATAGATATTAATCTTGAAGCACAACAAGTTGATCACCAAATAGCAGAAATGATTGATCATGGTGAGATTGATGGATTAATCGTGATGAGTGGTGATCCTGATAAGACGAATAAACAAACCATAGAAGCAGCTGCGAGAAATGGTGTCCCAGTAGTGGGAACAGGTGGCACATCTATGGCAAAGATAGCCTCAAAAGGTGCAAATGTTATTGCTACATCTGGTACAACAGGTACGACAAATCGGACAAGGGCAGTATCTTTTATTACAGCATTAAGTAAGGAACTGAAGTTAAATTATCAGCCAATACTTGGTAGCAGTAATAATGAGATGACGAAAGGAATTGGCCTGACAAATATTAATATCCGTGGCATTATGATGTCAGCTTTACCAGGTTTTATTGCGATGGCCATTATATTAGCCCTAAGTAAAATTCCAGGGCTTGGGGCATTAAGTGATATATTTGATCTGTTAATTGGTGCACTGCCTGTTATTATTGCCGTAATCGCAGCTAAACAGATTTCGGAATTAGATGAAGTTTCGATTGTTGCTGGTGTGATAGCTGGAGTACTTTCAGTAGATGGTGGAATTATCGGTGGAATGATTGCAGGTATTTTAGCAGGTTTATTGGTACGTGTTTTATTCAGGAAATTTGTGGAATGGCGCTTTCCGATGACAACAGTCAATATTGCAGCGGGTAGTTTTGCCGGCCTTGGTGCAGGTTTATTGGTGTTTTATTTTATTGGACCGATTGCTTTGTTTATAGGTGACGGTATTAAAGAATTAATTGAAACAGCTGTAGCATTCAATCCGATATTGGCTGGAGCGATTGCTGGTGTGCTAATCTGGCCGGCGATTATTGGCGGTGTTTATCATGCCGCTATTCTACCAATCGTGTTATTAGAAATGGAGAGAACAGGAAATAGTTTTTTAGGTGCAGTTGACATGGTTGGTTTAGTAATGGTTGCTGCTGGCATTAATCTTGCAAATATCATTCGACCACGTGATAAAGGAGAAGCAGCGGTTGCTGTACCAGGTTTTGCGATTAACATGGGATTTGGAACCTTTGTGGAATCAGCTTATCCATTTATGTTCTCTAATAAATGGGTATTTGCCGGCGCGTTATTATCTGGTGGGGTTGGAGGAGGATTAGTAGGGTTGTTTGATGTGAGAGGGACCGCATATGTGCCAACCTTTACAGCGCCATTATTAGCAAGTAATGCGATTGGATTTATCATTGCTATGGTAGTACCAGCTTTGTTGGCATTTGTGATTACTTTCATCGTTAATACGATATATAAGAAAAAGGCTTGAACAGGAAACGAAACATAAACAAACAAAGTTTGGGAATGTAGCAAATATATTAAGGGAAAGTTTGTAACGGGCCGATGAGATAAGCTGTCACTCTAAATAATCCGAGCAAATTCAACATAGAATTGCTCGGATTATTTAATGAATAAACACTTAATTTATCAATGATTGTAATGGTGCAGGTATTCTACCACCACGTTTAATTAATTTTTCAGAAGAAAACTGGTTCACCCCAATAATTGGTGCACGACCAAGTAGGCCACCGAATTCGACCGTTTCTCCTTCTTTTTTGCCAATCACAGGAATGACTCTTACTGCGGTCGTTTTCTTATTAATCATACCAATTGCAGCTTCGTCTGCAATAATTGCGGACAACGTTTCGGGGCTAGCACTTCCTTCTAATGCGATCATATCTAATCCAACAGAGCAGACACATGTCATTGCCTCTAATTTCGAAAGGTTTAAGGCTCCTTCCTCAATACCACGAATCATACCGTTATCTTCACTGACTGGAATAAATGCGCCACTCAATCCGCCGACATAAGAGCTTGCCATTGCCCCACCTTTCTTCACAGCATCATTCATCAATGCTAAAGCAGCGATTGTACCATGGGTTCCGACACGTTCTAGTCCGATTTCTTCTAAAATTTCCGCGACACTATCATTCATCGCGTTCGTCGGTGCGAGGGATAGATCCATAATGCCGAAAGGAACATTTAAGCGCTCAGCAACGACACGTCCAATTATTTCACCAGCTCTCGTTATCTTAAACGCTGTTTTCTTAATAACATCCGATACCTCACCCAAATCAGCATCTGGATATCGTTTTAATGCATGAAGGACAACTCCAGGGCCACTTACTCCAACACTTAAGACTGCTTCTCCTTCTCCAGCGCCATGAAACGCTCCTGCCATAAATGGATTATCTTCCACAGGATTACAAAAGACAACTAATTTGGCACAACCGATACTATTGTTGTCTTTCGTTAATTTAGCTGTTTCGTGAATGACCTGTCCCATTTGGGCTACGGCAGCCATATTAATGCCTGTTCTTGTTGTCGCAACAGAGATGGAAGAACAAACACGTTCTGTTTTACTTAACGCCTCAGGTAAAGCATCAAGTAAAATTTGATCTCCTTTAGAAATACCTTTATGTACTAAGGCAGAAAAACCTCCGATAAAGTCTACATCTAAAGTTTGCGCTGCTTTGTCCAATGTTTCTGCAAGCTCGATAGCTTGTTCTTTTGTTGCGTTCCCTAACAATTCTGCAGCAGGGGAAATCGCGATTCGCTTGTTAATAATAGGAACACCATATTCTTTTGCTACCTGATTAGCAGTTGATTGTAAGTCTTTTGCATAATTAGTGATCTTTTCATATACTTTTTGTTTTACTTTTTCAAAATCGTGATCCGCACAATCGCGCAAGCTAATTCCCATTGTAACTGTACGAATATCAAGGTGCTCCATTTCCACCATTCGTATTGTTTCTTGAATTTCCGTAAAAGCTATTGGCATCAGTTTCCCTCCTTAGACACGATGCATTGCTTGAAAGACATCTTCTAGTTGAATATTAATTTTCAAACCTAATTCTTGCTCAATTGGCTTAAATTTTTGTTGTAATGTTTCGAGATTACTTGGATCGTTAATGTCAATCAACATAATCATGGTGAAAAACCCTTCCAAGATCGTCTGACTAATATCTAAAATATTGATATTGTTTTCTGAAATAACAGTAGTTACTTTGGCAATGATCCCTACCTGGTCTTTGCCAACTACACTGACTACAGCTCTTTTTTGCATTTTGGTCACCTCAATTTTTTATTACTTTTATTTATTATACCCAAAGCATCCTTTTTTGCTAAATCACACTATATCGCATAAAATAAAAAGGAATGCATGGATGGGAGGAGCTTACACATGAAAAAGGATATACAACTGATTGCTCTAGACATGGATGGCACTTTGTTAGGTAGTAACCATCGAGTATCGAAAACGAACAAAGAAGCAATTATTAACGCTCGTGAAAAAGGTGTAGAAGTGATTATTTCTACAGGTAGACATTATCAAACAAGCTCTGATATTGCAAAAGAATTGGATATTCATTATTTAATTACAGTAAATGGCAGTGAAATCTGGACGATGACTGGTGAATTAATTGCCCGTCAAACACTTGATGCACGTATCATAGAGAAACTTGTTGCACTAAAAGACGAACATCAAACATGGGCATGGCTTTCTTCAACAGACCAAATATGGCGTGGAGAGGTGCCAAATGATATTTTAGCACATGAGTGGTTAAAATTCGGCTTTGACACAAAAGATCCAGAAACAAAAGGAAAGATTATGGAAACTATTGAAAGCTGGGAAGAAATAGAATTAAGTAACTCCAGTCCAACCAATATCGAAGTAAATGCTGTTGGTGTCAATAAAGCTGCAGCGATCGAAGTTGTTTGTGAACGCATTGGCATTAGTATGTCTCAAGTAATGGCTATGGGAGACAGCTTGAACGATATTAAAATGATTGAACAAGCAGGCTTAGGGATTGCAATGGGTAATGCTCAAGAAGAAGTGAAAAAGGTAGCTGATTGGGAAACAACAACAAATGATCAGGATGGGGTAGCCCGAGCTATTGAAGAATGGATTTTGTAAGCTTTAGTGGTAGGTCGATGATGATACTCCGTTTCCTGAAAGTGGGGTATCTTCTTTTCGTTTCTATGGCAAATTTGCAATCTTTTTAACAATAGGTGAATTTTCAGATAATTAATAGCTAATACTTGCAGAGCCTGTTTCGATATAATAACTTAATATATGGAGTGAAATTTTTAGATCACTACAGTAATATTCGATTTCATGCTAAAATAGACAATGGAATAATACATAGTGACAAAAGAAAAGGAGCGAAAATGAGGATGGCAAAACAACAATTTGGTGTGATAGGACTTGCTGTTATGGGGAAAAACCTCGCACTTAACGTGGAAAGCAGAGGCTATTCTGTAGCAGTATTTAACAGAACTTATCAAAAAACGGAAGACTTTTTAAATAATGAAGCAAAAGGTAAAAACTTTGTTGGTGCGAAGACAATCGAGGAATTTGTTGACTCACTAGAAAAACCCCGTAAAATCATGCTTATGGTACAAGCAGGACCGGCAACAGATGCAACGATCGCTAGCCTAAAACCACTTCTTGATGAAGGGGATATTTTGATCGACGGTGGTAATACCTTCTTTAAAGATACAATGCGTCGTAACGCAGAATTAGATGAATCTGGAATTCACTTTATCGGAACGGGTGTGTCAGGTGGGGAAGAAGGAGCGCTTAAAGGACCTTCGATCATGCCAGGTGGACAGAAAGAAGCATATGAAAAAGTAGCACCAATTTTCGAAGCAATCTCTGCAAAGGTTAACGGAGATCCTTGTGTAACGTACATCGGGCCGAACGGAGCAGGTCACTATGTGAAGATGGTACACAATGGTATTGAGTACGGCGATATGCAATTAATTTGTGAAGCATACTTTATTATGAAGCATGTACTGGGGCTTGAAGCAGAGGAGCTTCACGAAGTATTTGCAGAATGGAATAAAGGAGAGTTGGACAGTTACTTAATCGAAATAACTGCTGACATTTTCAAGAAAAAAGACAAAGAAACAGGTAAACCAATGGTAGATGTCATCCTTGATACTGCTGGTCAAAAAGGTACAGGTAAATGGACAAGCCAAAGCTCACTAGACTTAGGTGTACCATTACCAGTTATTACTGAATCTGTTTTTGCTCGTTTCATCTCGGCAATGAAAGAAGAGCGTGTAGCAGCAAGTAAAGTTTTACAAGGACCATCCGCAGGAGACAAACCATATGAAGGTGACAAAGATGAGCTTATCGAAGCGATCCGTAAAGCACTTTATATGAGTAAAATTGTTTCCTATGCACAAGGGTTTGCACAAATGCGTGCAGCTTCTGAAGAAAATGATTGGAACCTACGCTATGGTGACATCTCAATGATCTTCCGTGGTGGATGTATCATCCGTGCACAATTCTTACAGAAAATTAAAGAAGCATATGATCGTGATCCAGCTCTTGCAAACCTATTGCTTGATCCATACTTCAAAGAGATTGTTGAAAGCTATCAAACATCTCTTCGTAAAGTACTTTCTATCGCGATGGAGCGCGGTATTCCGGTACCAGGATTTGCTAGTGCATTAGCTTACTATGACAGCTATCGTACAGAAACATTACCTGCAAACCTTCTGCAAGCACAACGTGATTACTTCGGTGCCCACACTTACCAACGCATCGATAAAGAAGGCGTGTTCCACACAGAATGGTTAGAAGATTAATGTAAGAGAAAAAACCTCTTGTTTTATAAAACAAGAGGTTTTTAGTTTGGAAAGACGAAAGATATAATTTGTTTTCAATATAGGAAGTATGGCTGGCATCGGATTAAAAAAGAGGCAAACGAAAAATTCGGTCACTCATAAGCTTGATGAACGCCTGAAAAAGCGAGAAAAAAGAATTTCAGTCACTCATAAATCTTATGAGGATCACACCAAATGGAAAAATTTCTCCGATGAGAATATCTACGTAACACTACACGAAATAACTTACTCTTCTAATAACTGCTTCACTTGTTTTTTGTTCTTTTTGGAAACCAATATAAATAGCGTATCTCCTTTTTTAATGATTGTGTCCCCGGTAGGTGTAACCAGCTCATTGTCTCTAATGATTGCACTTATTAAAGCATCTTTAGGAAAATCAATATCTACTAATTTTTCTCCTATTATATTTACTTCCTCGCGCACCTCATATTCAAGCATTTCTGCATTTGCTTTTCCAATGGAAATAAGCTCTAAGCTGTGCATTGGTTCCGTCCGTGATGGTCCTGACAATCCAAGCTTCTCCGCAACAATAGAGATTGTAGAGCCTTGGATTAAAGCGGATATTAAAACAACGAAGAACACTACATTAAAGAATAATTGTCCATTTTCAAGTCCAGCTACCATTGGGAAAGTAGCTAAAACGATCGGAACTGCTCCCTTTAAACCAGCCCATGAAAGAAAGATTTTCTCTTTAAAGCTATAATTAAGCTTTATCGTACTGATAAAAACAGCTATAGGACGAGCTAATAAAATTAAGATGAGAGAAATAATGAGCCCTTGCCAAATAATGTCCCAAGTAAATAAGTCATTAGGGAAGACAAGAAGTCCTAATAATGTAAACATTAAGATTTGCGCTATCCACGCAATACCTTCATTAAAACGGAAAATCGAATGACGGTAAGATATTTCTGCGTTACCTATATAAACAGCTAATACGTAAACAGCTAATAGTCCGCTAGCTTGAACAAGGTCGGAAAAACTAAATGTTAATAGCGCAAATGCCAACCCAAATACGGGATATAGTCCACTTGAATCTAAATTTATCTTGTTAATGGAGTATACAGCTATAACACCCATGATTAGACCAATTATAATACCAGCAAGCATTTGCCAGAAAAAGGAGCCGATTAGCATAAAATAAGATGATTGCTCATTTGTGATTAACTCAATGAAAGAAATAGTAAGTATCATTGCCATTGGATCATTGGAGCCAGATTCCGCTTCAAGCGTAGAACCAATCCTTGGTTTAATATTCTGGCCCTTTAAAACAGCAAATACTGCTGCTGCATCAGTGGAACCAACGATTGCCCCAAACAGGAACCCTTCTAACCAAGAAACACCAAGAATGAATTTGGCAGCAACTGCAACTACTAATGACGTGATGACTACACCTAGTGTAGCAAGTGAAATGGAAGGTGCGATAACTGGGCGGATACTATTCCATTTTGTTTGCAGTCCACCCTCGAATAAAATAATAACAAGTGCTAGCATACCGATTATCTGGGTAAGATTATAATCACTAAAATAAATTAAATTGAAGCCATCGCTTCCAACAAGCATGCCAATAGCTATATATAAAATAAGCACTGGTACGCCAATTCTGCTAGAAAATTTCGTCGTAATAACACCGATGATAAATAATAATCCTATCGTTAAAATAAAGTACTCTGTTGCCATAGGCATTTCCCTTTCAAATCTAAATTTGTATTATAAGTTCACATCCACTTTGATCGAGGTATGTTCATTTTTATCAATTCCAATGTAGTGAAGTGTTTCTGTAGTAGTGGAATGTCCATATATATCCCTTATAATTGATATGGCGATTCCTTTTTGATAAGCATGGTATCCGAATGTTTTCCGTAATGTATGAATGCCAATTTTATCCTGAATGCCGATTTCTCGTGCTGCTTTATTGATGATACGATAGGCCTGTTGACGTGTAATAGGGGAGGATCCGTTTTTCGTTTTGAATAAATAGTCGTCTGGAGATAAATGAGATTGTAGCATATATAGCTTTAAAGCAGAACGAACCTTCGCATTTAAATAAATAGGTTGGTTGATGTTGTAATAGATAGATTGGATAAATTCCCTTGGCTGTTCGTTATGCCATACTTGATTAACTTTAAGCGTTAATAGGTCATTTATTCGCATACCTGTATTAATTTCGAAAACGACTAACAGGTAATCACGGAGCGACCGTTTTTTAAAGTATGCTTTCAATTTTTTAATATTATTTACATCCTTAATGGGGAATACATATTCCATCTTCATCTCTCCAAATATTGCATTGATGATCGTCTGTAAAACTATCATTGGAAAAGTCTCATGTTATGTTACTTAATATATATTATAACAAAGGTTTTGTAACATATAAAATGATTTGCCTAGAGACGACCGCGTAAATACAAGCCAAGATTCAAAAAAGAGCGGCCCTTGTCTATCTAATAAAAGAGCAATCATCCAATGTGAGATTGGATGATTGCTTTTATTTGATTCTTTATAGGATTTATCGGCCTGTAAATTTTCGTTAATGGAAGTCTACTTTTCTTCTGGTGTAACGTCCCACCACTCGAAACCATCTTTATTTAATAAAAGATCTGCTTCTTCTGGACCGTTTGTTCCTGAAGTATAGTTAGGAAAGTCTGCTTTTTTATTTGACCATGCTTTGGCAATTACATCAATAAACTTCCAAGATAATGCCACTTCATCCCAATGGGTAAAGTTAGTAGAGTCACCACGCATACAATCATGCAATAAGGTTTCATATGCCTCAGGAGTATTCATTTTATCTTCTGAATTATTGTCATAGCTTAACGTAATTGGTGTGGACGATGCATTGTAATCGCCTTTCTTGGCATTAACATGTAAGGTAATCCCTTCATGTGGCTGTACGTGAATGACTAATAGGTTAGATTTCGTTTCGTGTTCCTGATCATAGTATAGATTCATTGGTAAGTCTTTGAATTCTACCACGATTTCCGTTGATTTCCGCTTCATCCGTTTACCAGTACGGATATAGAATGGAACACCAGCCCACCGGAAGTTATCAATCATTAACTTCGCCGCAACAAAGGTATCTGTATTTGACTCAGGATCTACACCGTTACCTTCACGGTATGCTGGTAATTGTTCACCGTTGACATTCCCTTTGTCATATTGACCACGAACAAAATAATCATCGACTTCGTTTTCATTTAGTACACGTAATGCACGCAATACTTTTACTTTTTCACTGCGGATTTCTTCAGGTGTTAATCTGATTGGTGGATCCATTGCGATCAGCGCAAGCATTTGTAAGATGTGGTTTTGCACCATATCTTTTAATGCACCTGCACCATCATAATAGCGTCCACGCTCTTCTACACCTAGAATCTCACTGGATGTAATTTGAATATTAGAAATGTATTGATTATTCCATAGTGGTTCAAATAAGGCATTGGCAAAACGAATCACTTCAATATTTTGCACCATTTCTTTACCAAGGTAATGGTCAATGCGATAGATCTGATCTTCTGTAAATGCCTCGCGAATCTGATCATTCAGTTCTTTGGCTGACTCATAATCATGACCGAAAGGTTTCTCGATAACTAAACGAGTCCATCCTTTCGTTGTAGTTAAACCTTCTGATTTAAGGTTGGCTGCTAGTGTGCCAAAGAAGTTAGGCGCCATGGAAAAATAGAACAAGCGATTCCCTTCTGTTTGATGTTTAGCATCCAACTCCTGAATAAGATTTTCCAATTCTCCGTAATGTTCTAAATCCTGAATATCAAATGGATTGTAGTGGAAGTGACTGGCGAATTCATCTTTATCAATATGTGGATCATCGAAATTATCGATGGATTCTTTTACTTTGTCACGAAACACGTCATTTGTCCATGGTCGTCTTGCTACACCAATTACGGCAAAATTATTGGATAACTTTCCATTTCGGTAAAGTCGATAAATGGAAGGATAAAGTTTTCTGTTAGCTAAATCCCCTGTTGCACCAAAAATCACAATAACTGCTTTTGGGTTATTCGTTGTCATTAACTTTAACTACCTTTCTTCTTGTATATTTACGAGTTAAGCGCATATGTCCAGCTATGCATATAACTATGTAATAAACTAATCTAACAGCATACTTTTCTATTTTATCATGTTAAATACTTCTGTTAAATTATTTAACATGATAACATACAAATATCTGTTTAGTCTTTATTGTCATAAATATATACTATCATGGATCGCGAAAATGACAAATAAAATACATAGAATTTTCAAAAAATTCAGGAGGATATTATGCAAAAATATAAAGGTTTTTTAATCGACTTAGATGGTACAGTCTACAAAGGAACAGAAAAAATAATTGAAGCGATAGATTTCGTTAAAGAGCTAGACCGAAGAGGGCTACCTTATCTTTTTTTGACGAACAATTCAACTAAACATCCTAGTGATGTATCGAAAAAATTAGTCGATATGGGTGTCCCAAGTACAACAGAGCATGTTTTTACAACGAGTATGGCAACAGCAAGCTACATCAAAGAACAACAGGCTGATGCAAAGGTCTATCCAATTGGAGAAGAAGGATTACATATGGCCATAGAAGAATGTGGATTGGAGATTGTGGAGGAAGGCGCAGATTTTGTGGTGATGGGTTTGGATCGCAACATTAATTACGAAAAATTAGCTAAAGGGGCGCTAAATATCCGTGCAGGAGCAAGGTTTGTAGCGACAAACGGTGATGTAGCATTACCGACTGAACGTGGATTTCTGCCTGGGGCTGGCTCATTAATTTCGGTATTATCGGTAACAACAGGTGTTAAGCCTACATTTATTGGAAAGCCGGAATCTATCATTGTTGAGCAAGCGATCGAAGTATTAGGTACGCCTAAAGAAGAGACCTTAATGGTCGGCGATAATTATGCAACAGATATTTTGGCAGGTATTAATGCAGGGATTGATTCATTATTAGTCCATACAGGTGTAACGACAAAAGAGGATTTACAAGAAGTCGAAAATCAGCCAACATATGCAATTGACAATTTAGCAGAATGGACTTTTGATGCGTGATAAACAGTGAGCCGTTATGGATGATGGTTCATTGTTTGTATATCCTTTCATCACTTCCGGCTAGGTCAGTTATCAAAAATACTAGCAATATTTGAATTTGTTCGAGAGCTTAAATGGGATAGGTCCTACCCCAAACCGGAAAGGAGCCGTTCTTATGAAAAGAAGAAAACTAAACTCTTGCGTTTCTCTAAGCTTGATTTTTCTCATTTTCTTAAGTGGTTGTGGTAATGATTTGCCTGAGAATTTACCGCAATCGGACTTTGGTGAAATAGTTGAAAACAACCATTATCAAATAAAACTAGATAAAGAAAAATATTCTGTAGAAACGGACTTGATAACAATAGAGATCATGAATAATAGTGAATCAAACTTAAATGTAGATGTTACCTATCAGATTGAAAAATATAGAGAAGGTTCCTGGTATCAAATTCCATTTGATGAAAATATTGATTTTCAGTTGTATGGCATTATTGTAAAACCTAACGAATCATACACCCAAAATATTTCCATGAAACAATTGAAATATGATCCTTCCCCTGGTAAATATCGTGTGGTGAAACCTATAAATGAGGAGATAACCTTGGCAAGAGAATTTGAGATGGAATAAGTATTTTAAAAAGGAGCATCAAATTGCTTCACAATTTAAGGCTCCTTTATCAAGTTGCTAACCGCCTATCTCTGTTATTTCGATCTTATCTCCTGGCGCATAAACCATAAATAAGAGATAGCAAAACAGATTAACGTGGCCGCAATTAATCCTGTTAGTTGTGGCCAAATTAACATTAAACTTTGACTTAATGGTAATGGTCCAGCAATCGCGCCTGTCGTTTGTTCAACTGTTAATGGTCCTAAGCTGCGAACAGACGGTGATAAAAGTGTTGTCGTTGATTCAGTAAATAAATAATTGGGTGAGAGTCTCATGAGATTAAGGACTATCCCTTGCCTACTAATGGCGTCAGCAGCACTAGAAATATTGTCAGGATTTAAAATAGACTTTGACAATAATTCGACGATCATGGAATAGAAAACATTAAAGAAAATCCAGACAGCGATGGCTGCTAAAGCTGATGTCGCCGCTTGTTTAAAGCGAACAGAAAACAGGATGCCGAGATTCAGCCAGAAGGCAATATAGGCAATACATAAAACAAGGAAACAAAGAATTCGTAAAAACTCTTCACCTGTAGGTGGAATACCTAGTATTAAGATTCCAAGTGCCATTACCATAAATCCCAATGCAACAAAAAGTACAGTGTTTAACAATAAGGCAGCCGCAAATTTTGCATTTAGCACATAGTCGCGCGGAATTGGTTGTGCCATCAGCCTGCTCAATGTTCCTTTGTTACGCTCTGAATTAATCGCATCAAAGCCTAAAGCAATACCTAAAAGTGGCCCTAAAAATGATACAAAGGTAATAAACGATGGTAAGGTTCCATCCGATATCGTAAATAATTTTAAGAAAAGGAACGAGCTTTTGGCAATTTCCTTTGCTTCCTCATTTGCATCAATCGCATCCTGAATCGAAGTGATGGCAGTATATAGGGAACCAACACATGTCAGAACGATTAAAGCCAACATGATAATGATACGCCAGCTGGTAATATAATCTGTGAATTCCTTGCGAACAATGGCTTTAAATGCCTGGATATTATCATGATTGTCTGAACGCATTATCTCACTTATGTTAGGGAGCCATTTCTTAAGCGCTTGAAGCTTTACCATCTTCGGCACCCCCTTCAAAATAGCGATGATAGATTTCATCTAAGCCATAATTTTTCTTTTTAATGTAGTATAACTCAGCACCTGTTTCAACAACGGTTCTTGCTACCTTTGAAGACACATCGGTTTCTGCATAGATTTCTAATTGTTGCTGATCTTGTTCCACTCGATTTACCCCTGTTATTGCTTGTAGTTGTTCCGTTAACTCCTCATTAATTGGTGAGGCCTTGGCATAAACAACAAAAGAATCGTCAAAGAACAGCTGCTTTGCCAAATTTTCCACATTTCCTTCTGCAAGTAACTTACCTTTGACAAAGATACCAACCCGGTCACAAATTTGTTGTACCTGGTGGAGTTGATGGGAAGAAAGTAGAACTGTAATTCCGTCTTCTTTGTTTAGCTGTTTGATTAATCCAAGTAATTCACGAACCCCTTCTGGATCAATCCCAAGAGTAGGCTCATCCAAGATAATCACTTCTGGCTTCTTCATTAAAACATCGGCTAACCCTAAGCGTTGTCGCATACCTCGTGAATATTTGCCTGCCTTTTTGTCAGCAGATTCGGTCAAGCCGACTTTTGCTAACAAATCTCTGGCCCGACTTTCTGCAATAGGACGAGGGATAGCGTTAAGACTGGCGGTGAAAAGTAAATTTTCATAACCGGTCATTTGTTCATAAAATCCTAAATCGTCAGGTAAGTAGCCTACTCTTTTTTTAACAGCGAGTGGATTAGTTGTGGAGTTCATTCCACATACTTTGACACTCCCGCTAGTTGGTTCACTTAATCCCAACATCATCAAAATAGTAGTTGATTTACCTGCTCCGTTAGGACCTAACAGACCAAAAACTTCCCCTTTATTTATAGTTAAGGTTAGCTCATCAACTGCATATTGTTCATCGTATTTTTTGGAGATATGATCGAGTTGAATAATCGGTTCAACCATGATTTATCTCCTCCCGTATTTTTTAATAATAAAGTAAAGTCCACCTACTACTGCTAAAATGATCACTACACCGATAATTCCCCATAAAGTGGATGTGCCTACGGATACCCGAAAATCCGCTTCAGACGAAGCTTCAGATGTTTCTGCAGTGAAAGTAGTGACGTAATCTCCCGCTATTGCATCATTTGCTGCTGTTAATGTTGCTTTTACTGTTTTCGATTCGCCAGCTTCCAGCGTTGCAATGGAGCTCTCATCAAACTCAGATTCCCAATTGGGAGGAGTAGAGGCAGAAAGCGAAATATCATTAAGCGTTGCAGTTCCCGTATTCTCCACGACAAGGTCGATGGTTCTCCTATTTCCAGCAGTAACATCTGCACTTAAGTTTCCATCAGGAGTGGAAATGGAAATATCATAGGACCCTGTGATAACAGCTTCTAGAGTTAGCTCAGATGATGTGGAACTATTTGCCGCACGGATTGGTATTTCATATGTGTCTGCTTTCACGTCTGTTGGAGGAGTAACATCCACCGTGATATCCTTTGATCCGTTCGGTTCTAATGTGACAGATGTAACACTATTACCATCTGCTTGGAATTGAACACCCCATCCTTCACTAGCGCCTGCTGATAAAGCATAGGTTTGTTCATCAGCCGTTCGGTTTCGTAGTGTCGTAGAATAAGAGAAAGAGGCATCGGCATGGCCTTCCATATTCGGTTGTTCAGAGGTAAACTCTGAATTGAATGTTCCTTCCTCGGTAACTGTTGTAACAAATGGCAATTCTGCATAAGCATCGCCATCACCATCCGCCACTAGATCAAATGAATAATCGTCTTTTTCGACTTCAAGTGGTACGGTTACTTCAAAAGATATTTCCTGTTCATCATTTCCTCTGATTGATAATTGACTGATGTCATTTCCGTTAGCTGTGATGGAATAATCCCACTCTTCAGGTAGATTATTTACATCAAAAGTCACATTCTGAATAGCAGAGTTATCATTAATCACGGTTACATCATATGTCAATGTTTCACCTGGTGTAACAGATAGACCTGTATATGGTGTGTACAAGGTTAATCCACCAACAGCAAACCCACTGCTCACAGGAGCAAAAAGTGATAAGGCTAATAAAATGATTAACGAGAATGTCAGCTTACGAAACATTTCATTTCCCCCTTATTTTTATTGGTTCTTCACTAAGTGATACGGTGGAAAAAAGTATTTGGATTTGTCAATTTAAAAAAAATTTGTAAAATTAAAATTAAAAGGGGAAGGGGCGATCGAATTGGAGGATTATTTTTTGTTGGAACAAATGCGTTTAGGTAATCAAGAGGCTTTTGATCAATTTTATCAACGATATCATTCCTATATTTTTCAAATTGCTCATAAAGTACTCGCCAGTCGCCCAGAAGCAGAAGACATTACACAGGAAGTGTTGATAGAGATCTATCAAAAGTGTGATCAATATCAAGCATCAAGAGGAAGTGTCAAAGCATGGGTTGCTGTAAAGACAAAATCAAGAGCAATTGATCGGCTCCGGAAAAAGCCAGAGGTTTTAGTAGATAAGCTCGAACATATTATTACTAATGCCAGTCCGGCAGCAGATCAGTTTGTAATTGAAAGAATGGAAAAAGACATATTGCAGACAGCACTCCTTCAGCTTCCCTTTTCACAGCGACAGGCCATTTATCATATGTATTATGAGCAATTTTCCCAAAAGGAGATAGCGTTAAGAACTAATCGTCCACTAGGCTCAGTTAAATCATCGATTCGGTATGGATTGCAAAATCTGAAGAAACAAAAATCATTATTACGCTGGATCAGCCCTGGTGGAGGTGACAAGTAATGAGAAAGGATAAACATCTACCTGAAGAAAAGTTAGTTGATTATTTGGAAGGACATCTGACAGAAGCAGAGATCCAAGAGATTGAATGTCATTTAGCAGATTGTGGGAAGTGTCAGCAAACAGTAGCTTTTTGGAAAGAAACATTGGAAATAGACGAAGAAGTGCAACCTTCCCCACAATTAAAAGAAAAAATCAATGAAACGTTACATGCAGATCACTCCCCGACGAAACGTGTGATCAAATGGAAAAAGCCTTTATTTGGTTTAGCCGGTGTAATAGTGATGGCGATATGTATGATTAGTTTGATCAACCTTTTGAAAGTAGAGCATATTGTTCAACCAGAATATGAAGTTTATCAGCATCAAGATATTATCAGTGATCAGGTATTTATGGATAACCCGGTTGTTGCCAGACAGCCAATTCAGCCGTATAAAGACTTTGCTAGCATTGAGGGAATGGTCTGGATTAACCCGCAAACACAAGAAATTTTATTAGAGATGGAAGGCTTAACAGGGTTATATAATAACGATTATCAGATCTGGATCATTGATAAGAACGGAAATATTAATGGTGACTTGGTCATGGTGGAGAATGGAGTGGCTCGGATGTTATATCGAGTAGAAGACTTATCGGATTTCCGCTTTATGAAAGGAAGTGTAGAACCACCAGGTGGTAGCCACCAACCAACAGGTCCAGAAACATTCTATGTAGATATTAAAGAATAAAAATAAAAAGCTGTTGGCTAGATAAGTCCTGCTCTTCGGGAGATAAGTGTCGCTGTTCCCAAGATAAAACAAATTTCCTACCAAGAGTAGTAACTATCTTGTGAACAAGGGAGGGTATCTCACGAACGTACGAACTATCCTGTCAACAGCCTATCATTATTTCTCGATCTCAAATATATCCTCTAGTTTTTCACTTAGAAACTGATGTGCATCTCTTATTCCTTGATTATAAAAAGTAGGAGCAATTTCATTCGTGAAAAAATCAAGGATAAATTCTGCTTCTAAATTACCTAGTTCTTCCTGTCGTTCAACAGCAAAATAATCCTGGATAGAAGAGATCATGTCATCGCGGTTCTCCTTTGATAAGGAAAAAGGTGTCTGCATGAGAAAAACTCCTTTCGTTTTCCTCATTATATCAGATTATTTGACAGCCTTTTGTAATTTTTGAATCATTTGTAATGAGCGTCCTGTACCGACAGCAACAGATTCTAATGGATTGTCAGCAAGATGGACAGGCACATCATTAATTTCGTTAGACAGCCATTGTTGCATTCCTTTCAATAATGCACCACCGCCAGTAATAGTGATTCCTTGGTCGACAATATCACCACTTAATTCTGGCGGACAGCTTTCAAGTGTTTCCGTTATTGCCTGTAAAATGGATTCTAAAACTTCCTTAAAGGCATGATGAACTTCTGAGGAGCGAATTGTAATGACTTTTGGTAAACCAGTGACAAGATCACGACCTCTTACATCCATTTCCTCTTCGGGATGGTTATTATGTGCATAGCCGATTTCCATTTTTACTTTTTCAGCTGTACTTTCGCCGATTAGCACATTGTGTTGACGTTTGACATATTGAATAATCTCTTCATCCATATGGTCACCACCAACACGAACAGAGCGGCTAGAAACAACACCACCGAATGAAATAATACCAACTTCACTTGTCCCACCACCAATATCCACGATCATACTGGCTTGTGGTTCTGCTACTGGCAAGTCCGCACCTATTGCAGCTGCAACTGGCTCTTCGATTAGATGGACTTCTTTTGCGCCAAAGCTTTTGACTGCATTATCTATTGCTCTTCGTTCAACTGCTGTACTGCCAGATGGTGTACAAACAACCACACTAGGTTTACGTGTTGACACACCAGCTTTTTTGCTTACTTTCTTCAAGAAGGCTTTAAGCATTTGTGTCGTCATATCAAAATCTGCAATCACACCATCTTTTAATGGACGGATAGGGACGATGTTTCTAGGGGTTTTCCCGATCATATTTTTGGCCTCATTGCCGACAGCGACTACTTGATTAGTTCTTGTGTCAACGGCGACAACAGAAGGCTCATTCAAGATAATTCCTTTATTTTTTGTATATATAAGAATATTAGCAGTTCCTAAATCTATACCAATTTCTGTAGTTGAAAACATGATGTTACCTCCGATTAAGTATAATTTCTTTCATATAATTATTCTGTTTTTCTTCAAGAATTATGACCGTTGATTAAGTGGTGAATTTTAACAATTTAAAAAAGATAAAAAAAAGGCCGGTTGATCGGCCTTTTTCGTACATTTTTATTTTTCTTTTTCGTTTAAAAGATTTGCCAGGATGTGTGCTTTGTATTTCTCAATTTTCTTGCCTTCAATATGACGCACACCTTTTTCTTTTAATTTTTCTACGTACCAGCCTTTGCTTCCTACGTGCATGATTAATCACTCCTTGCCAAAAATTTCGCAGATGCCATTCTAACATCTTACACTATCATGGAAAAGAGGTTATCATTAATTTTTTTAGGAAATTTTTTGTATAATGGGTATAAGTAAGAAAGAGAGGGAGTTGTGGACGTGTTATTTAGAGTCGCATCCTTAAATGTAGGGAAGCCAGAAGTCCATCATTTGGCTGGTCAGGAATTAACAACAGGATTTATTAAAACCCCTACAAATCAACCGAAATATTTAAGCTTCACTGGTTTTTGGGATGATGGACAAGCCGACCTTAAAAACCATGGAGGAGAAGAAAAAGCGTTATTAATGTACCCAAAGGATCACTATCCATTTTGGCAACAAAAGTATCAGCAGGATTTTTCCTATCCAGCATTTGGTGAAAATATAACGATTGATGGGTTAACAGAGAATGACCTTTTTATTGGCGATATTTTCAAACTAGGTGAGGCAGAAATTCAAGTTTCACAACCGAGGCAGCCGTGTTATAAAATTGCGAAAGTCCATGGTATCCAAGAAATGCCTGCAGTTGTAACAGAAACAGGATACAGTGGATATTATTTTCGAGTGCTGAAAGAAGGCTGGGTGAAGTCGACAGACTATTTAGTAAAAGTGAAAGAAGACTTCAATAGAACAACTCCAGCAGATATCTTTCACTGTTTATTTCATGATAGAAAAAACAAAGCAAAGATGGAACGGTATATAGAGATCGATGCGTTAGCACCGAATGTAAAGAAAAGCTTGGCAAAAAGAATGGAAAAGTTAGGGTGATACACAATGGATGTATTCTCACAGCTTGCGGAAGAACGAATTAAGCAAGCAATGAAAAATGGTGATTTTGATAATATCGAAGGCAAAGGTAAGCCGCAAAAGAAGGATCCACTCCAACATGTTCCAACAGAGTTGCGGATGAGCTATCGTATAATGAAAAATAGTGGTTATCTACCTGAAGAAGTACAAATAAATAAAGAATTAGCTTCGTTACGTGATTTACTAAAATTATGTACGGATGAGAGCGATCAAAAACGTCTTAAGAAGCGAATCTCAGAAAAAGAATTACAATTTCAGCTGCTGTTAGAAAAGCGAAACATAAAACAAAATGCATCATATAAAAGATACCGGAGTAAAATTAATCGGTTATTCTAAGGGAGAAATGCAGAAATAAGTTACCTCATACTTTTTTCCTAAAATCTTTTCACGTATACTAGAAGAAAATAGAAATAAAGGTGACGACGATGCCACATGAAAAGAAGATATATCATGATAGTAATGCCTTATTAACAATATTACAACATAATATGAATGTATTGTTCGTGATTAGGGAGGAAAATGGTCAATTCTATTGTTCTTTTATAGCTGGTAAATTGAAAGACACATTACAGTTACCAGACAACAATAGCTACCTTGAATTTATCTTATTTCACAAAAGTAAACTCAAACAAGCCTTCGCTGGAAAAGAAATTATTTTTAAACACCATTTTCATCGGTATTATTTAGTCACCATGTTATCACCTGTCATCGAAGATGGTCGCGTAACGGAAGTAGTAGGATCTACAAGTGATATTACGTCCTTTGAAAAATCGGAAAAACAGATTGAATTTATGGCCACACATGATACACTCACAAAGCTTCCTAATCGGCAAAAGCTACTAGTTGATTTAGAAAAAATGATTCATCATCCTTCGGAAGGAAGTCCACAAGCAATCATAATATGTGGTTTGGATCGGTTAAAGAATGTCAATGATACTTTAGGACAATTTGCTGGCGATATAGTGATTACTTTAATTGCGAATCGATTAAAGGGCCCAGAACTGAGGGGATATCCGGTTTATCGCTTGGGGGGAGACGAATTTGTCATTGTTATCAATCAACCTTTTGCAGATTTAAAGCATTTTGCAGAAGAGATTCTCCAAATTGTCAGACAACCTATCAATATCTCCGGTCATGATTTTTATATGACAGGGACGATAGGGATTAGCTATTTGAGTGAAAAGGCCGGAAAAACAGAAGACTATATTAATCGAGCGAGTGTAGCGGTTCATTATGGTAAAATCCAGGGTGGCAACCGGATCAGCGAATATACGAGTAAAATGAGTGAACAATATAATGAACTGATATTACTAGAGTCAGACATTCGCAAAGCATTTAAATTTAACGAATTTACCTTATCTTATCAGCCTAAAGTAGATGTATATACAAATGAGATTGTTGGACTAGAAGCGCTAATTCGTTGGGAGCATGGAAAAAAAGGTGAAATCCCACCTTCTGTTTTTATTCCAATTGCAGAAGAAATCGGTATGATTGATCAAATCGGAGAATGGGTTTTACGAGAAGCATGCAAACAATTTGTAAGATGGCAAAAAAGCGGGATCAATCCTGTAATGATAGCAGTCAACATCTCTGCAATTGAATTACAGCAAGTAGATTTTCTGTTAAGAGTAAAACAAATCATTAAAGAAACAGGAATGAATCCTCATTATTTGGAAATAGAAATTACAGAAAATAGTGTGATGCAAAATACGGAAGAATGTATCGAAAGGATGAACGAGCTACGTGCTATGGGTATTTCCTTATCCATTGATGACTTTGGGACAGGGTACTCATCAATGGGGTATTTGCAAAAATTTCCGATCAATTATTTAAAAATCGACCAATCCTTTATCAAGGAATTGTGTAAGGAAGAGGGCAGTGCAGAAATTATTAAAGCGATGATACAATTAGGGCATACATTTGGTCTCAAGGTCGTTGCAGAAGGAGTAGAAAGGGAACATATGCTATCGTTCATCCGAAATGAAAAGTGTGATTATTATCAAGGTTACTTTTATAGTAAACCACTTGACGCGGACTTGATTCAAGAGAAATTACTAGCATTTTCATAATAAATTGCGTAAGAAACAGGATTAATATGAGTATTGAGGTGGTATTATATGATTAAAGTATTATTTATTTGTTTAGGAAATATTTGTAGGTCCCCAATGGCTGAAGCGGTATTTCGTCATATCGTTAAGGAAAAGGGAGTAGAGGATAAGTTTGTCATTGATTCAGCAGGGTTAGGTGATTGGCATATTGGTAATCCTCCCCATCAAGGAACAAGAGCAAAACTGGATGAAATGAATATTTCCTACCATGGACAAAAAGCGAGACAGATAGAAGCAAATGACCTTACTGAGTTTGATTACGTTATTGCCATGGACCAACAAAACATGAGTGATTTATCACAATTTTCTTATCAAGCATCAGATGTAACCGTCAAAAAATTGATGGACTATGTTGATCAACCAAAAGAGCAAAATGTACCAGATCCATATTTCACCAAAAATTTTGATTACACGTATGAGCTAGTAAAAGAAGGTTGTGAGCAATTGTTCAAACATATCTCAATGGAACATAATTTAAGTACAAACTAAGATAAAGAAGGGTTGAGAGGTTATGGGTAAAGAAAGACTGTTAAAAGGAATCGTTACAGGAGCAATTGTTGGGGGGCTTATCACGTTAAGTGACCGAGAAACCCGATCTTTTGTAATAAACAAATTACAAAATTGTGGTAATAAGGCTGCCTATTATGCTAAGAACCCTGCAGATGCTATCCATCAATTAAACATTAACTATACGAAGTGTTCGGAACAGCTTGCTACTAGACTAACCTCTACGTTAGAGATGCTTCATCAATTACAAGAACTGACAGAGAAAATAGAAGAACGGGATAAAAATGAGTAACAATGATGACAATCGTATTGCTCGTTTTATAAAACGACTGATAGAGCGACTAACCAGAGACGAAGTACCAGGTATAGCAGCTCAATTGTCTTATTTTTTTCTATTATCCTTATTTCCTTTTTTACTATTTCTTGTTACATTGGTTGGTTATTTGCCTTTCAATGAGATTGGTGTGATAAATTTTATATCTCAATATGCACCAGACGAAATTGTTACACTCGTAAGTGACAATCTGACCGAAATTATCCATAACCGTAATGGTGGGTTATTATCGATCGGTATTATTGGTACCCTGTGGTCAGCATCAAATGGTGTGAACGCGTTAGTACGATCCTTCAATAAAGCCTATGATATTGAGGAAAAGCGTTCCTTTATTGTCATGAGAGCAATATCGATTGTTCTGACAATTGCTATGCTGCTAGTCATTATTGTTGCTTTCTTATTGCCTATCTTTGGAAGAATGATTGGAGTATATCTCTTTTCATTCTTCGGATTATCAGAAGATTTCTTAAATGTATGGAATACCTTAAGATGGGTAGTTTCCTCGGTCATTTTCTTTATTGTTTTAATCATGTTATACCGACTAGCACCAAGTAAACGAGTTTATTTTAAACATATCTACGTTGGGGCACTATTTGCAACGACTTGCTGGCAACTGACATCTCTTGCATTTTCTTATTACGTATCATCAATAGGTAACTACTCTGCAACCTATGGAAGTCTTGGGGGAGTGATTATCTTGATGATCTGGTTCTACCTTTCTGGAATTATCGTTATTACCGGGGGAGAAATCAATGCCCAAATCGAAAGAGAGGCAACTAAGAAAGTGTAACCTGTAATATTATATCCGAAGCTATAGAATAGCTCTAAAGAAATAAATGTTTTATCACGGTGCTAAACCGTTTGTAACCCCTCACTGATCAAACTCATTTAATTACAAAGGGACTGTTTCAAAAAGAGATGGGGACATAACTAAATAGGAAGAACAAAAATCCGAACAATCTGAACTTAGCGTAGGGAAAATACGCAGACTCCTGTGGGTCAGCTAACTACGGTCACGATCATCTTGATCTTCGAAACTCACACGAGCTGAAGGCATTCCACGGAAAGCGAAGTATCTTACCGAAACGCTAACTGCGATAGATATGAATGTTCGGATTTTTCCTTCTTCTTATCTCTTTTGTTCCTACCTCTTACTTGGTAACAGTCTCTTTTATGTATTCGTCAAAAAAATATAACAGCAATATAAATAAAATGAAACAGATTGTAAAAACATTGAAATAATACAAATAAGCTGTTATCTTTTAATAGTTAGATATAATATAACAAAACAAAGGGGGCAATTATTGTGAGAAAATTAGTAGTGCTTTTAGGTTTGTTAACGATAGTTAGTTTACTAGCAGCATGTGGAAACTCAGCATCAGAAAAATGGGATGAAATTCAGGAGAAGGGCGAGATAGTGGCAGGTACATCTGGTACTCTAATAGGGGCGTCTACCTATGACGAAAACGATAACCTCACTGGCTATGATGTCGAAATTATGAGAGAGATAGCAGATCGTCTCGGTTTAGAGGTACAGTTTGAAATTATGGGAATTGACAGTATGTTGCCCGCTATTCAGAGTGGAAGAATAGATGTCGCTATAAATGATATTGAAGCAACAGATAACCGAAGAGAACAATTTGCTTTTTCTGATCCGTATAAATACTCTTATTCAACAATGGTGGTAAGAGAAGAAGATAATTCAGGAATTGAAAGCCTAGAAGATTTAGCAGGTAAACGTGCTGGCGGTGGAGCGACAACGATCTACAGTCAGATCGCTGAACACTTTGGTGCAGAAGTGGTTACCTATGGGAATGCACCGAATGAAGCATATTTACGTGATGTGCATGATGGGAAAACGGACGTGATTGTCAATGACTATTATTTATCTAAATTTGGGGTAGCTGGCTTTCCTGAATTTGATATTCAATTACATCCAGATTTAAAGTTCCACCCAACTGAACAGGCAATCGCAATGGATCTGGAAGCAGAAGTATTACAACAGAAAATTAATGAAGCCCTTGAAGAGATGAGAGAAGATGGAACGCTAACAGAGTTAGCTATAGAGTTTTATCAAGAAGATGCTTCACAAAAACCAGAGGAAGAGATCGAAGAAATTGAGGGTCTTGAACTATAAGGTGTGATACCAAATGGGTGATTTTTTTGATGTGAAATTGGCTATAGAGAATTTACCACTGATTTTAAGTGGTTTACCGATGACATTGATTGTCTCGTTTGCGAGTATGGGATTAGGACTTGTGTTAGGGTTATTTGTTTCCTTGGCTCGAAGCTCAGATTTGGTAGTTTTGCGTTATCCTGCCAGAGTATATATTTCCTTTATGCGAGGGACACCAATCTTAGTTTTTCTGTTTATTTTATATTATGGCTTGCCAATGATTGACTTGAAGATGCCAGCAATTATGGCCGCTATCTTAGGTTTTGGCTTGAATAGTGCTGCTTATATTGCCGAAGTCATTCGCTCATCGATTAATAGTGTTCCAAAAGGTCAATGGGAGTCTGCAAAGGCATTAGGTTTTGGCTACTGGCAATCATTAATGAAAATTATTTTACCGCAAGGGACTCGAATTGCTTTGCCGCCATTAACGAATGTCTTTTTAGATTTAGTAAAAGCAACTTCCTTAGCTGCAGTCATAACGGTGCCTGAGCTTTTCCAAAAAGCTCAAATTGCTGGAGGAAGATCTTTCGATTCTTTAACGATGTATATACTAGTAGCACTTATTTACTGGCCAATATGTATAGTCATATCCGTTTTCCAAGAACGCTTGGAAAATAAATTCAGCAGATATATGAAGAGATAAACCGTAGAGAAGCATGCTTCTCTACGGTTTTTCATACAGTGCCAAATGTCTGTAAGCCCTCACAAGTAATACAAGGATAAGTTTAGGATAACAGACTTACTTTACCACAAGGTATATTGTGTTTGAAGATTACAGAAAATGAGAATAGTATCTATAACTTCATCAAAGGAGGTGTTGTATATATGGATTTTTATTTATCTGAGGGAGGAGTTCGAACCGTTTTACCTTTCGGAGAATTAGATATATCGGGTAATGAAGAATTAGGCTACCGTCCATTTCAATTAATGGTAGCTTCAGTTGCGGGATGTAGTGCTACTGTATTTCGTAAGGTGCTCGATAAAAAAAGGATAGCTATTGATGATCTCAAAATTTCGGCTGAGGTTGAAAGATCACCAGATGAAGCAAATAAACTCACTGCCATTCATCTCCACTTTGTTGTAAAGGGAATAAGCTTAAAAAGAGACCAAATCGAAAAAAGCATGGATCTTGCCCGAAAGAATTGTTCGATGATTCGGACAATCGAAGATAGTGTAAAGATTAGTGAAACGCTTGAAATAGTAAATTTGAGTAAATAATCTGCATATTTTTCGCTCCTATTGTAACACTAAGAAAAAAAGGAGCGAAAAAGAATGATGGAGAAACTCGGCCTTTCTGTGATTTTATGTTTAATGATGCTAACCATCCCATTAATTGCAGAGTCAAAAGGGGATAAACCTAATGATCTAATTTCGATCGAAAAGGAAAATACGTATAACCAAATTTCTGAAGAAGATACTACTATTGAACCGAGTCCCTTAGTGAAGGAATTGTTAGAAGATGTAAACGTGGAAATTGATAATCCCTTATTAATAAAATCATTAAACGAGTCAACGATTAATCCTTCTCCGTTTGCGATTGGCTACCGAGCCAATGTGTATCTTGGGCACTGGCCGTTATCGTATCAATCAGAATCATCAGAAATTCATTGGGATTTTCAGACCGTTAATACGAATGAAGTGAATAATGTGAATGGTGAGAAAAACGAAGAGATTTATTATTATCAGACAGAAGAAAAACATGTCGATGGAGCATTGACAGCACAGGTGGAGAAAACAGATCAAATTAAACAAATGATTTTGCAAAAGGCGAGAGAACAGCATGATTTTCCTTTGACGTTTAAAGCGGTGATCGGGGAAGAAACAAAGCTAAGTAAAACATATAGTGTCCCGCCTTCTACAATTGGTGTATTAAAAGCAAATATACCGATGGTCAAGGATGCAGGGCAAGTAACTCTAGGTGAAGTGTACCTCGAATTAAAAGGGTCCAAAAAAAGCCTTGTTATTAAAAATGTTACTAAACAGGAAGTAGGGGCATTTATTCCGATTGCAGATCATCTCACTTTTAAATTTGAGACAAAATGACTTATTAGAAGCATGTATTTCCATTGGAAAGCATGCTTTTCTACTTTCTCCTAAAACTAGTATGGAGGAATGTATCACTACATGGCACCTGGTTTGGGAAGCTGGAAAGTGCTAGACATGTTTGCTTTTTTAGATTAGGATGGTAGAGGAAGTTGAAAGGGGTGTTGTTGTGGACAATGAGAAGAAGATAAAAGAGCTTCGAATACAGCTCGAGCACTTTATGGAGCGTTTGGATCATTTGGATCCTGAGAGAACCTCAATTGAGGATGTGGATCAGTTAATTCAGATGATCGAAAAAATAGAGAAAGGTCTTAGCTAAGAATAGAGGGAGAGGGAACACTATGGAATGGATTGTTGTTATTTCTGTTCTTGTCATGCTTGCCCTAAGTTTGTTAAAGGTGCATGTTATCTTTGCGATTATTATTGCAGCAGTAGTAGCTGGACTTATGGCAGGCATGAACATTCAGGATACAATCAATATGTTGATCGATGGAATGGGTGGTCAAGCGAGTACAGCGTTAAGTTATATTTTACTAGGTGTATTTGCTGCAATGATCAGTTATACCGGCATTACGTCAATATTAGTTCGATCATTAATAAAAGTATTAACAGGCAAAAAAACGATGCTTGTATTAGCAATAGCTGGTATTGCTTCATTGTCACAAAATATTGTGCCAGTTCATATCGCATTTATTCCGATTTTAATACCGCCATTATTAAAGTTATTCGATCAAATGAAATTGGACAGGCGAGCAGTAGCAACCGCTTTAACATTTGGGTTGAAAGCACCGTATGTGATGATTCCTTTAGGGTACGGACTTATTTTTCACGAAACAATTCAAAGCGGAATGAGTAACAATGGGGTCGATATTTCGGTAAGAGAAATTGCATTTTCTCTGTTATTGCCAGGTATTGGTATGATTATCGGTTTACTGATAGCGATATTTATTAGCTACCGTAAGCCTCGGGAAGCAAAGAAATGGTTACCAACCGATGGAATCAGCAGAGATATGGAAGAAAAAATAGCCTTTAATTATAAACACGGTTTAACGATAGTCGCCATTCTTGTAGCATTAGTGGTTCAGCTTATCACGGAAAGTCTTGTAATCGGTGCGTTAACAGGTGTGATTTTAATGGTACTATTTTTTGCTGTACCTTTACGTGAGGGAGATGCATTCGTCCAACAAGGTGTTGGAATTATGGGAACAATCGCCTTCGTAATGCTTGTTTCCTCTGGATTTGGTCATATTCTTCAAGAAACAGGAGCTGTAGATGAGTTAGTGGCTTCTTCATCTGATATGTTAGCAGGTCACCAGGCTATCATTGCTTTTATTTTATTATTAGTCGGTTTAGTTATCACTTTAGGAATAGGTTCCTCCTTTGGTACGATACCGATTATTGCAGCATTATATGTACCAATTTGTGTTGCTGCAGGTTTCTCACCAATGGCAATAGCGGTATTGATTGGTACGGCGGGTGCATTAGGGGATGCTGGAAGCCCAGCAAGTGATAGTACATTAGGTCCGACATCAGGTTTGAGCGCTGATGGGAAGCATCACCATATTTGGGATACATGTGTGCCAACCTTCTTACACTTCAATATTCCATTGTTTTTATTTGGATGGGTTGCCAGTATTATTTTATAGAACTACGGGATATAATCACCTTTTTTAACTTACACTAAAAATAAAAAAAGGTGATTATATGAAGAAAATATCGATAATAATGATGCTATTCTTGTTCATTTTCCCACTAGAAGCAGGTGCTGCCAGCTATGGTTGGGGATACAAAAAGAATAGCAATCAACAACCACCAGATGTAGGGATTTATGAACAGATATTAGAAAAGCACCAAAGCTATTACTTGGATCCATCAGGTGATAAACATGTTTATTTAACATTTGATAATGGTTATGAAGCAGGTTTTACCGAACAGATTCTCGATGTGTTAAAGGAAAAAGAAGTACCAGCCACCTTTTTCTTAACAGGCCATTATGTGGACGATCAACCTGATTTAGTTCGCCGTATGTTAAAAGATGGTCATATCATCGGTAACCATTCAGACGGTCACCGAGATTTTACCAAGATATCGAAAGAAGAATTCACGAAAGATGTAACCGACTTAACGGATAAAATTATGAAGGTCGATGACAAGGCGGTTGTCCAATATATTCGTCCACCGAAAGGGACTTTTAATGAAACTTCTTTAAACTGGGCAAATGAACTAGGATATACCCATATTTTTTGGTCGATTGCATTTGTCGATTGGAATGAAGGCTCTGAAAAAGGCTGGAAACATGCCTATGAACAGGTGATGAATCAGATTCACCCGGGAGCCATTATCTTAATGCATACTGTTTCTCAGGATAATGCAGATGCGCTGGAGCATTTAATTGAAGATTTGAGAGAACAAGGATATCAATTCAAAAGTATAGACGATCTCATGTTAAAACAGTTGCTACCTCCAGAAATAATCGGCTACAGTAAAAATGCCCAATAAAATAACTATAAAAAACTGTTGATTTTATTCTGAGTAGTTTTCTTTCGGTGGAGAAAAATCTAAATAGCATACCAAACCGCATAATGATTGGTATGCTGTTTTTGTTGATATATCAGCGTTTTCTTACAAAAAGCACCACTTTTAGTATTGTAATTAACACACAAATTACAGTTCACTAAAAGATGTTAGTAGGGTACTAATTGCTATGTTATGTATATCGCTAATTGTAATTACAATTGCAACTTATCTTTTGGAAATTTTAGGATAAATCAGATTATATGTTATAGTAGATGTATTGTGAATGTTAACATTGAATCACTATATACTGGAGTGGTTATTTTGAAAACTGAAAAAAGTTTAAGGATCTGTGAAAAAGGACATAGGTATTACAAAAGTAGTGATTGCCAAAGTTGCCCTACTTGTGATAAAGAGAATAAACCTGAAAGTGGCTTTCTATCAAAACTAAGTTCTCCTGCTAGAAATGCCTTAGTTCAAGAGGGGATTGATACTCTGCAAAAACTCTCAGAGTACACGGAAAAAGAAATTCTAAAAATCCATGGTATCGGACCAGCTTCCTTACCGATTATGAGAACTTCATTAGAAGAAGAAGGTTTATCATTTAAAAGATAATAGTGTACTTAAAGTCAAGAGTACTATTGTTAAACAAGACAATTTAGAAGAAAAACGCTTGGATATATACAACTTATCCAAGCGTTTTTGTGTGTTAAAATAGTTGTTAAAGATACTGCGAAATCGTATGCTATTTGTTATGTGTTTTGATGTTTTCTCCACGGTAAGTGAACTACTTAATTTTATCCAAACGGTTTTTTATTACTATGATTCCGTTATTCCTCATCTTCCATTACGTTATAGGCCATATCGAACAGCATAAGTTGACTATCTAATAAAGTGCCTTGTGTTTGATATTTAATATGTGAATAGCTACCATCCTGATCCTGGACTCTTGTCTTGGCGGTGTCTCTAAGTGTAATATCAAGGATCGAAAGAATGCGTGATTTGATTCTGCCTTCAAAAATTGGGAACATCAATTCTACACGTTTTACCATATTTCTAGTCATTAAATCTGCGGAGGAAAGAAATATTTTTTCTTCTCCATTATGACGAAAATAATAAATACGGCTATGCTCTAGAAATCTACCGACAACACTTTGCACTTGAATATTTTCACTAACCCCAGAGATTCCAGGTTTTAAACAGCATATTCCTCTAACAATTAAATGAATCTTTACCCCTGCCTGTGATGCTTTATAAAACCTTTTGATCAGCTCTTTATCTGTTAAAGAGTTCATTTTAGCAATGATTCGACCGTTACTGTAGCGTTTATGAAAATCAATTTCATTGTCAATATACTTAAGTATATCATTCCGAATATCAAACGGTGCCATTGATAAATGATGGTATGTCGGTTTTTCCGTATAGCCACTTAAATAGTTAAAAAAATTAGTTGCATCTATTCCAAATTTCCGCTTTGTTGTTAAATAGGACATATCGGTATAAAATTTCGCCGTTTGATCATTGTAATTACCTGTTCCAAGTTGTACGATTCGTTCTATTCCGCCAGCCGTTTTACGAACAACAAGTGTTATTTTACTGTGCGTTTTTAGAGAAATCATTCCATAAATAACGTGGCAGCCTGCTTTTTCTAATTCCTTTGCCCATTGCACATTATTTTCTTCGTCGAATCGTGCCTTTAGCTCTACCAGTACTGTAACTTGTTTACCATTTTCAGCAGCACGCTTTAAGCCTGCAATAATAGGTGAATCACCACTTACGCGATATAATGTTTGCTTAATCGCTAATACTTCAGGATCATCGGCGGCATCACGAATTAAATCCACAATCGGCTCGAATGATTCATAAGGATGGTGCAAAAATAGATCTCTTTTTCTAACTGCCTCAAATACACTTTCATCTTCATGAATATCTTGGGCAGGCTGGGGAATTAATGTTTCATATACTAAATGTTCATATTCTTTTTTTATGTGACTGTAGAATTCAAATAAGAAGGTGAGATCGAGTGGTCCATTAATAATGTATAAATCTTTCTTATGAATTTCTAGTACATGAAGTAAAAACTCTATCATCTCGGGATTATTTTCACGGGCATCCACTTCCAGTCGGACAGCGGCTCCCCATTTTCGTTTCTTTAATTCTTTCTCAATTTCTTTTAATAGGTCACGTGCTCCCTCCTCGTGGATCGTCATATCAGCATTTCGCGTGATACGAAATGTGGTAGTTGTAAGCACGTGATAGCCAGTGAAAAATTTAGGCATAAAATATCGAATCAAGTCTTCAAGTAAGACAAATTTTTGCTGATCTCCAACTTGAATGAAGCGGTCAAGTAATGCAGGAACCTGTACGATCGCTGTTTTAACTTGTTCGTGTTCCATGTCATAAATATCTTCAAGTTGGACTGCCAGGTTTATTGATTTATTCAGTAGCATCGGAAAGGCACGATACGCATCTATTGCCATAGGGGTTAGCACTGGAAATATTTGTTCATCAAAATAATATTCTAGTTGATTAATTTCATCGGAAGTTAAGTCCTCCATATTAATAATATGAATATTTTCTTGTCTTAATAGGGGGAGTAACTCTTTATATAAATCATACTGTTGCCCAACAAGCTCATGATTAAAGCTGGAGATTTGGGAAAGCTGTTGTTTGGGCGTTAGACCAGATTTATTATCAGGGCGGTTGAAGCCGGCTTTCACTTGATCCTTTAAACCAGCAACACGTACCATAAAAAACTCATCTAAATTAGAGGAAAAGATGGCGAGGAAACGTAATCTCTCTAATAATGGATTGGTTTCATCGTCAGCTTCTTCCAGGACACGTTTATTAAAGGAGAGCCAACTTAACTCACGATTGTTATAGTAAACAGGTAACTCCACATTTTTGTTTTGCTTGACAGTTGACATCAATCATCATCCTTTTTCGACAATCTCTATCCTTATCATATCGTTAAACGAAAGATCCTCCATTAAAGGAACGTAATTTCTTTGTAAATTATTTTTTTACAAAACAAACTTTAACTCTACATTTTTCTTTACTGCTTTCTCCACATGTTTTTTTTGTTTTTCTGATTGATACTCTTCTGGTTTGGCATCGCCATTACAATATAAGGTAATAAATAGTGTGTCCCCTTGCATAGCACAACTAATTTCCTTCACTACTTGCCGTTTGGTCGCATCTAAGCAATAACTAAACTTTAAAAGTGCGCCCAGATGACGCAGTTTTTTTTGTTCTGATTTGAGAAACCATTCTTTATAGGGTTTGATAAATTGCTTGAATACCGTCTTATTTTTATAGGAAGCAATTAATGCGAGTTGCAAGCGGTCCTTATGCAATAAGCCATCAATGGTTCGGTTTGCCAATAAATAAAAGGTGTGCTGTGCACTTGATTCAGCATCGATATATTCCCCTAGATGGCATAAATAACTGGCTCTTTTTAGTAACTCCCAATCGTTATTGGTCAAATGAAGGAGACCATTATCCTTAATGAAATCAAATAGCTTGCGCGTAAGATATTGGACATGAAGAATTTGCTTTGGATCCAAGTCAAAATCATTCATCAGCTCTTGAATACTATCCTCTAGTACATTTGGAAAAAGGATAGTCCCCATCTCTTTTGATAATTGTTCATAGAACACACCATCTCGAAGACCTTTCCGACTTAAAATAAAGCAGTCTGCTTGAGTGATTTTATATAAACTGTGAAACACTTCAATAGCAGGTATAATGATATCAGCTCGATCCTTTGATAATCCTTCTACTTTTGGTAACTTCTCTGGCTTTAGAGACGTTAAATAATTACTGATGTTGATAATGTCTGTATCATACATTTTATATTGATGGAGTCCGGCAAGCGGGTATTTTTTTAAGTTTTGATCAATTTGTACAAGATTACGGGCACTGCCTCCGATCGCAACCAAAGGAATTTGTTTATCTCGTAACCATGGTAATGTAGCAAATTGTTCGGTTACATAATGGCGCAATTTTGCCAATTCTTCGCTTGTAGGAATGTCTGTGGCAAAGAAATCTTTTAATGTTAAGGCCCCAAAAGGAAAGCTATGTGCGTTAATTAATTCTCTGTTTTTAAAATAAGTAACTTCTGTACTGCCGCCACCGATATCCACTGTAATTCCAGTGGATATAGAAGTAGAATTAACAACTGCTAGGTAGCCATAATAAGCTTCTTCTTCTTCTGATAAAATCCTAATGGTCATCCCGGTTTGCTTTTCTACCTCGATCAGAATTTCTTGTTTGTTTTCCGCTTGTCTAATGGTGGCAGTGGCAACACAAACGACTTCCTGTAGCTTATATGTTGCTAACACCTCTTGAAAGCTCTTTAGTGTAGATATTAATCGTTTTACCCCTGCATCATTTAACTGATTATTTTTTTCTAAGAAGGTTCGGAGTCTGGCAACTGCTTTTACGTTTTCTACTTCCTTTAACCTGCCACCTTTTTCTCTTAAAAAAATGACTAGACGCATAGTGTTAGAACCTATGTCGATTATTGCATAATATTGTTTTCGCATTGTATCACCCTATTTATTGTTGTGAATTTTGCATTATTATACCATAATAGAGTGAAAATGCTTAATTTCGAGAGGGGTTATGGCGATGTGGCTAGAGAAAATAGAACTTACAATACCGTATGATTTTGACTATCTACTTTTTAGATTAGACATGGATAAGTTGTATTATGTCGATTTCCAGAAACGATCTGTTAAAGTACCCTTACGTATAAAAAAGGAAAAATATGTGGTAACTGTTACGGCAATAGGTACAACAGAAAAACCTATATTTTTAATAGAAGGGAATGATAACGAAAGAAAGGACGATCTGCTTGTCCGAATAGCTGATATATTTGCATGGGATCAGAATCTGAAAGTGATTCAAGCTTTTTTTGCCAAAACAGATTTAGCAGGGTTGTTTGAGAAATATCCAGCAACGCCGTTAATTCGAGAATTTGATCCTTTTAGTAATTTAGTGAAAACCATTATTCATCAACAATTAAATATGGCTTTTGCTCAAGTTTTAACCGCAAGATTTGTGACGACTTATGGGGAACAATTGGACGGCGTCTGGTTTTATCCGACACCGGAAAAGGTAGCAACCATTCCTTACCAAGAGCTGCGAGACATGCAATTTAGTACACGAAAAGCGGAATATGTCATAGATACCGCGAAGAAAATTGTTGCAAATGAGCTCAATCTAACTTCATTTTATGACCAAAGCGATCAAGAAGTGCTGCAACAATTAACCAAAATTCGCGGAATTGGAGCATGGACGGTACAAAATTGGCTGATGTTCTCGCTTGGTAGACAAGACCTTTTTCCATCAAGTGATATAGGTATTCAGAATGCATTAAAGCTTTATTTAGGCCTTGACCATAAACCAGCTACGCCCCAGGTAGAAGAATGGAGTCAAGCTTGGCAACCATATCGTTCCTATGCTGCAATGACATTATGGCGCAGTATTGAAGAGCCTTAAGAAGATATATTGGCAATTAATTGTTTATAGGTGTTTGCTTGTTCTTTGTCACCCTTTGCCAAATAGCTTTTGTATAGATATTGAACGGGAGCGGGATCATTTGGCGATAATTCCATTTCCCATTCAAAACAGGCAATTGCTTGGTCGTATTGTTCAAGATCAAAGTAAATTTCACCTAAAGCAAATTGCTGATCGGGGTTATCTGTCAATCTTTCCATTTTTTTCAGCTTTTGCATAATCGGTAGTTCGGAATCTTTTAAGGATGTGATGATCTCTTTCAAAGATAGATGTTGCAAGAGCTTTTTAATCGTTATGTGGAGAGTTTTCTCCAGTTGTGCTACATCATTTTTATAAATACGCATTACTGCTTGGAGAAGAGCTTGATAATCTTCAGCTAATTGGTCAGCGGAAACAGAAACTAGTGCCTTCTCAAATACTTGACGGTCTTCAATCGGATGATGAAGGTAATACGCTAAAATAACTTGATAGCCATCAAGCTTGACGAGTATGTCGATGATCTCTTTTGGTTCCGGATATTGAGACAATAATTCTTGCCATAAAGCGATTTGGTCCTGCTTGGACAGTTGTGCTTGTGCCAACTGATCAAGTTGTGTGACAGCCTTTATGGATGAACATTTCAGGTAGATGAGGAAGAGCTGATCAAATTTTCGATTATCTATATGATATTGTCGTATGACCGAATTTATGACGGTTTCAGGGAAATTTTGATCGAAATAAATAGATTCTAAATAGAGAGGATCAGACCATTCTATTGTAAGCTGCTCAATGTTTTGATATAGGTCTTTATATTGTTGAAAGTCAAAATGATGGAGCATATCTTTGGCAAAAATATCATGTGGTCGTACTTGGGTATAATTAACAAGTATTCGGAAAGCTTTTTTTAGTTGGCCGTTTCGGCGATAGTTATAAAAGGTCTTTTTTAGGAGAGCAACGATTTTTTTCTCATCAACATAGTTATCGAACATCGCAAGTACGTAGAGCATTTCTGTTTCGTTATATTTGTTGGAGAGCTTTTGGACCATTTGATTATTGGAAGTCAGTCGATAAGTATCTTCTTTTTGGAGCAGTGCTTTCGTTAATGGATGATCGGCAGTAAATATATGGCCAGATTGAAAGGCATTTTTTAAAAAGGATTGCAGTCGTATCGAAGTTGTTTTCTTAGCGTTAATATAGCGGTCTTTGTAAAAAAACAAATGATAAGATTGCTTTTTTTGACCAATTGCTTCTACTATTTTAGCCTGTTTATATACGGTCATTTGTACTACATTAAAGCGCATTGTTTTTTTATTGTGCATTAACTGGATGGTTGTCATTATGAAACAACTCCTTTTTATTACGGATTACCTTTAGTTTAGCACAAATTATCATTCCGAAAAAGAATGTTGTCAATGTAAATTCTTTGTAATATTTTCTTTCAAAGCACAAGCACCTATTTATTTCTATGGTAAGATGGACTAAACGTTTACTAGGAGGATCTATGTGCTAAAAGAAATTTTATGGACGATACTCTTAGCCTTATTACTAGTGTTTGTTCCCTTTGGTGTGGTAATTTAAAAAAATAATAGAAAAGAAGCGCAATCTACCTTCGTAGGTTGTTTTTTTTATGGTTTAGGAAATAATAGATTTGATAAAAATTTTTTGAGCAAAGATCTTGAAAGTCAAAAAAGGTCAGATTATAATAATAGATAAGAAAGGTCAAATATAGTCAAAGTCAAAATTGACCTTGATTACAGTATCACTTTATAAAAAATTGAAGGAGGAATGACAAATGAAATGCCAGCAATGTGGTATTCATCAAGCAACGATTAATGTAAACCTTCGATTTAATGATCAAACCGAATCTTTACATGTTTGTGAATCATGCTTTCAAGATATAAAAAATCAAATGAAAAATCCATCAGGTATGTTTGGAGGACAAGGCTTTGAAGGCTTTTTTGCCGGAGGAGCAAATGGTTCTAACCAAGCAAATGCCAAAACGCATACAAGACAAGGTGGAAGAGGTAATGGTCTTCTCGATCAATTGGGGAAAAACCTTACCGATGCTGCAAGAGCAGGACTAGTTGATCCTGTGATTGGACGTGAACAAGAGGTTAAACGGGTAATAGAAACACTTAACCGTCGTAACAAGAACAACCCAGTCCTAATCGGGGAACCAGGTGTTGGTAAAACAGCAATCGCAGAAGGATTAGCACTAAAAATTACAGAAGGAAACGTACCGTCCAAGCTGCTAGATAAAGATATTTACATCTTAGATGTAGCATCATTAGTTGCTAATACGGGTGTTCGCGGTCAATTTGAAGAGCGAATGAAACAATTAGTATCCGAACTGCAAGAACGTCAAAATGTCATCCTTTTTGTTGATGAAATTCATTTACTTGTAGGTGCCGGAACTGCAGAAGGCTCTCAAATGGATGCCGGGAATATCTTAAAGCCTGCATTGGCACGAGGTGAATTACAATTAATCGGTGCGACGACATTAAAAGAGTACCGTCAAATTGAAAAAGACGCAGCACTAGAACGTCGTTTCCAGCCAATTATGGTAAAAGAGCCATCTTTAGCTGAAGCAGAGCAAATCTTACAAGGCTTGAGGGAACGTTATGAAAAATATCATAAGGTAAGCTACTCTGATGATGTGTTACGCGCTGCCGTAACATTATCAAAGCGTTATATCCAAGACCGCTTCTTACCAGACAAAGCGATTGATTTAATTGATGAAGCAGGTGCACGTCTCAACCTTGATGTAAGTGAGTCAGATCACGAAGCATTGCAGAAACGTCTCGACGAAATCGGCAAAGAAAAAATGGAAGCTGCTGAGAAAGAAGACTATGAACGCGCAGCGAACCTAAGACATCAAGAAATCAAGCTTGAGAAAAAATTAGCAGAAACAAAAGAAGCACCAAAAGCAGAAGTAACAGTGGAAGATATTCAATTAATAATAGAAGAGAAAACCGGAATCCCTGTTCGAAAAATCCAAGCAGATGAACAGTCCAAAATGAAAAACTTAGCGGACAACTTAAGTCGAAAAGTAATTGGTCAACAAGTTGCCGTTGACAAAGTAGCTAAAGCGGTTCGCCGTAGTCGTGCCGGTTTGAAGTCGAAACATCGTCCAATTGGTTCCTTCCTTTTCGTCGGACCAACTGGTGTCGGTAAGACAGAACTAACGAAAGCACTAGCAGAGGAACTGTTCGGTACTAAAGAGGCAATGATTCGCCTTGACATGAGTGAATATATGGAGAAGCATGCCGTATCTAAAATTATCGGTTCACCACCAGGATATGTAGGTCATGAGGAAGCAGGCCAATTAACAGAAAAAGTTCGTCACAATCCGTACAGCTTAATTCTGTTAGATGAAATTGAAAAAGCCCACCCTGATGTACAAAACATGTTCCTACAAATCATGGAAGATGGTCAATTAACAGATAGTCATGGTAGAACGGTAAGCTTCAAAGATTCTGTGATTATCATGACAAGTAATGCTGGTACCGGGGTGAAGAAAATTACGGTCGGCTTCAATAGTGATAACAATGAAGCTGTTTCAACACTAGAAAATTTAAGCAGCTATTTCAAGCCAGAATTCTTGAACCGTTTTGACGCGATTATTCCATTCAATGAATTAGAACAAGAAGATCTACTCCGAATTGTAGACCTAATGATCGCGGAATTAAGCAAACAATTAGAAGAATCTGATCTTACCATTACTGTAAGTGATGAAGCGAAGAAATTCCTTGCTGATAAAGGTTATGACCCTCGCTTCGGTGCACGTCCATTACGTCGCGTTATCCAGGATAAAGTAGAGGACGGCATCACAGATCTCATCTTGGAAGAAGAGGATGTTAAACAAATAGAGATCATGTTTGAGAACGAAGATATCGTTGTGAAAAAGAGCGCTAGCTAGTATTTTAGCTAGTGCTTTTTTTGTGTTGTTTACATAATCGGAAAGAGGCCAGCAAAGTCCAGAAAGTGGCCAGCAAAATACATAAAAGAAGCACGGTTGGCAGCCTAAGGACGAACCAACCGTGCTTGTTTTCAAGATATTACTTTATCTGTATGAAAGAAAGAACCATTTGATTACTGAAAGATTGATTTAAAAGATAAAATGATGCAAGTGTACAGGTTTGTGTTTGGACAATTCTGGACGCTTTGTCCCTTTCTTTAGAATGAATGAAACGAAGTAAGGTATAATAAAAAATAAAAAAGGGAGCGCATTTCTCCATGATTTATCAGCAAAATGAATATGACCGCTTAAAACGAGTAATTACTTGCCCACCAACATATATGGAAATTAGAAAGGTCATCAATGAAACACAGAAATTTTATGAAGATGAAAATATTGATGTAGATATAGCTATGGAGCAGTTTGAAAGTTTTGTACAAACATTGGAACAGTTTGATATTGAAGTGATCGAACTGACACCAGACCCTAAGTTGAATGAACAAGTCTTTACAAGAGATATCGGATTTACAGCAGGAGCATCACTTTTCACTTGTGAGATGGGGCGTAATATTAGGAAGCCAGAAATCGATGTGTTGCATCAGTACCTTGATCACGAAAATTTGCCATATATACCTTTGAGTACACGCTCTATTGAAGGGGGCGATGTGATTGTTTCTAACGATAAAGTTTTTGTAGGAAGGAGTCTTAGAACAACTACAAAGGCTATTGAAGAGTTACAATTACAAATTCCTGAAAAAGAGGTCATTACGGTTCCTATTCGTGAAGATATTCTTCACCTGGACTGTTGTTTTAATTTAGTGAGTGATAAGGTAGGACTTATCTATAACGACGCTTTTAATGAAAAGGAACGCAACTTACTCCATAATGAATTTGATTTAATAGAAGTAACGGATGATGAGCAATTTACTTTGGGTACGAATGTATTTTCTCTCGGAGATCGACACATTATTTCGTTACCTGACAATAAACTTGTGAATGAACAGTTAACAGAAAAAGGATTCGAAGTTGTAGAAGTACAGTTTTCGGAAATTATTAAATCTGGCGGCTCCTTTCGGTGCTGTACTTTGCCAATAGAACGAGAGAAGTAATGGACATAACCAATTTTCTTCACATCAAATACGAACGATGTAATACGTTTTATTGCGCAATATAGGGATACTTTTCACTAACTTACGTTTTATGATATCGAGTGTAAAGCATCCACTCTGACTGATCGTTTCGCTTTCCGAGGGTCATGCTCTTTAGTAACCTATTTTATAAAAATTAAATTCAACTTATGGGAAAGCCATTGTCTGTGTGTGGACAAATAAGAAAAAATAGGAATACGTACCAAAAAAGCAGGTAGAAAAAAATCCGTTTTTCCTTGCCTGCTTTTATTTCTATAGAAAACCACTCGTTATAACCTATTTTAGGGGTGAATCAGAATTCGTGAAGGGATTTATTCGCATATTGTTCCGATTGCTATACCAGTTGGAGCGTTACCCACTGGGATAGTATCGATTACTGTATTCGTTGTAATATCAATGATCGATACTGTATCTTCAGCTTGATTTGTGACGTAAGCGCTTGTTCCATCCGGCAAAATGGCGATTTGATCAGGTGATTGACCAACAGGAATTGTAGCAATAACTGTATTCGTAAAAACATCAATGACCGATACATTGTTATTCCCCTTATTTACAATGTATGCGAGGGTTCCGTCTGGTGTGATGGCTGCACCAACGGGTTGGATTCCTACGGGAATGGTATCAAGGACCATGTTCGATTCCAAATCAATAACCATTACATTGTTATCCCCTTGATTAGTGACAAAGCCACGTGTCTCGTTCGGTAAAATGGCGATTAATCTAGGACGATCTCCAACATCAATCGTATCGACTACCGTATTTGTCGCCGTATCAATGACCGATATTGTATCACCCAATTCATTTGCGACGTAAGCACGCGTACCATCCGCAGTAAAACTAATTCCTTGAGGGCCGTTCCCTACCATAATGGTAGCTACCACTGTATTTGTCGCTGTATCAATAACCGAAACAGTGTCATCTTCATGATTGGAGACATAAGCGGTTGACCCATCTGGAGAGATTCCTATACCGAGCGGATCTTCGCCAACGATAATGGTAGTAATCACCGTATTTGTCGCTGTATCAATGACCGATACGGTGTTAGAAAAGAAATTTGGAACATAAGCTCTTGTCCCATTTGGCAAGACAGCTACTTCAAGAGGGGCATTTCCTACAGTAGTGGTAGCAGTAACCGTATTTGTTTCCGTATCAATAACCGATACGGTATCATTTGCTGGATCATTTATATCACCCGCATTAGTGACGTAAACGATGAAATTACACGAAATTGGGGGCGGGGAAGGGTTCCTGTAGAGAGTGATACAGTATGTCCCACTTTCACCTTCATCGGCTGTGATCGTAAAAGAAGTTGGATTATTCACAGATTGGGTATCCGTATTCCCTGGTGCTGCACTTAAAGAGATCGCTGGAGATGCGGCTCCTGCTGCCGTTACCGGTCCTGTGCTTGATACTGAATTGAACAATTGAAATGTTCCTGAACGATAACTACCAGCTGTTGCACTCCAAACTTCTTCAGCTGCTAGCGGGCCATTAAAATTTCCGCAAAAGCTCTCTTGCATAATCGGAAACGAGGGACAACAAGCTCCCATTCTTTTGGTGGATTTCATTTTCCTTCCTCCCTTCCATAAGATTCTTGACAGCCATGGTACATTTCTATCTTATCTATACAATTAATTTATAAAAATTCTTTGAAAAAGATTGTACATTTGTTACTAAAACAAATTTTGTGCTAGTTCATCATCTTTTCATATCTTTAACAGAGAGAGTATCAGCATCGCTGTCATGAACGGCAAAGTAGATGGATATTAAAGCAAATTTGCAATTTGTTATTCTCTGAGTTATCAAATCATAAAAACTTGCTGCAATCCCATCAAAATTATATAATAAAATTAATTTACGAATTCAACCTACTTGATTTTATAATGGGGCTGTAGTTCAGTGGGAGAATACTTGTCTGGCAGACAAGGGGTCACGGGTTCAAATCCCGTCAGCTCCATTCTTGACCAACCATATGTTAATAACTCCATCAAATCGTATCGCTCTTACTTGTTCTAATTACAGAACGAGAGGAGTGCTTCTTAATATAAAAGGCAACAGGTTACTATTTTTCCATTCATTCTTGTATTAAATCTACATAAAATAGGGAAAACGAATAAGAAGAAATATTCATACAATACTACCAAAGAGAAGGCGGTGAAGTAATGAAAATCGGTGTACCTAAAGAAATTAAAAGCAATGAAAATCGTGTGGCAATTACGCCTGCAGGAGTAATGATGCTGACACAAGCAGGTCATGAGGTGAGAATAGAGAGCGGGGCAGGTCTTGGTAGCGGTATTGAGGATGCTGCCTACAAAGGTGCAGGTGCAGAAATTGTTCCTTCAGCAGAAGAAGCATGGGCACAGGAATTAGTAGTGAAGGTAAAGGAGCCTCAACCGTCAGAGTTTTCTTTTTTTCGGAAAGATTTACTTCTTTTTACTTACTTACATTTAGCTGCTGAGCAAGAAGTGGCGGAAGCTTTATTAGAGCATAAAACGACAGGTGTTGCGTATGAAACGATTCAATTGGCAAATGGTGCTTTACCTTTATTAACGCCAATGAGCGAAATTGCAGGGCGGATGTCGGTGCAGGCAGGTGTTAGGTTTCTGGAAAAAACCTATGGTGGCAAAGGTGTACTTTCTAGTGGTGTACCGGGAGTTTCACCAGCCAATGTAGTGATTATCGGCGGAGGGATAGTAGGTACGAATGCAGCGAAAATAGCAATTGGGTTAGGTGCAAATGTTACGCTATTAGATATTAATATAGATCGTTTGCGTCAATTAGAGGATTTGTACCAAGGCAAAATTAGGACCTTGGCATCGAATGAATATAATATTGCAGAACAAGTAAAAACGGCAGATTTAGTAATAGGCGCTGTCCTAATTCCAGGTGCTAAAGCACCGAAGCTAGTCACAGAAGAGATGGTTAAAATGATGGAGCCAGGATCTGTCATTGTAGATGTAGCAGTGGATCAGGGTGGATCGATTGAAACGATTGACCGGGTTACAACGCATGAGAACCCTGTTTATGTTAAACATGACGTTATTCATTATGCCGTCGCTAATATCCCAGGTGCAGTGTCACAAACTGCTACGTTCGCACTGACAAACGCCACAGCACCATATATTTTAAATCTGGCAAACAAAGGATTAAAGAATTACCTTCTCACGGATCCTGCATTTGCCAAAGGGGTAAACACGTACCAAGGAAAGCTTGTTCATGAAGCTGTGGCAAAAGCGCTTGACAGACGATATACGGACCTAAGTTCCGTTTTGAATAGGCTAGGTAATCCAGCACAATAAATATTAAAATAAGAAGGTCACCGGATCTATTCCGGTGACCTTCTTCAGACCAAGCGCTTTTTACTGATAGAATGCTAATTCTGCTTCTATGGCTTTTTTTATTTTCGCTAATGTTTCCTCTGGAGTTTTGCCATGAACTCGTTGATTGTTAACCAGTGCATACGGTTTTAATCTGCATAATCCACAGAAATTTAAGCAGTCGTTAATTAAAACCGCTACCTCTGGATATTCTGATTCGATCATATTCTCTATATCAAATGTATTCATTAAATTGCTATCACAAATTTCTACAACCACGATTCCCATCCAATCACCCTTTGTTCATATCTTGCATTACTAATACAATTCCTATTGGCTAGCGAAGCTTATCGGGAGCCCGTTAAACCTTCCATCTATTCTTAACATTTGTACAACATGCTAGTACATTATCAATCAATAAGTCTTGAGAAGAGTAATTTAAACGAATCAAATTAGAGTATTGCCTTCTCTATCACAAGTTTAAAAAGAGTGGCACTAAGAAGGATACCACCACAGCACTAATTGTCATTGCTAACGCACTAACCGCGCCATCCTGTTCACCTAATTCTAAAGCTTTTGAAGTACCGATTGCATGTGAGGCTGTTCCGATTCCTATTCCTCGTGCAACGGGATGCTGAATACGAAATAATTTCAAAACGAGTGGTCCAAACATTGCACCACTAATTCCAGCTATCATTACAAATACTGCAGCAAGTGATAAATTCCCACCAGCTGTACCTGTTATACTTAATGCTACAGGTGTTGTAACTGATTTAGCCGCCACTGACTTGATAATCTCATCTTCAAACCCTAACCATTTTGCTCCTACGATACCAGTGATTACGCCAACAATCGAACCAGCAAATACGCCAACAAAAATCGTACGTGCATACTTTTTTATTAAATCCAGCTGACGATATAGTGGTAACGCGAGTGCTACAACGATTGGTCCAAGAAACAGATCAATCCATTGACCTCCGAGCATATACAATTGATAAGGAATATCGCTAAAGCTTAGAAATATAATGAAGAAACCAGAAGTTAAGAAAATCGGTAATGTAAAAGGGCTCGGATATTTACCATATAATTTTTTAGTACCAACATAAACGGCAATCGTGATGCCCAGAAAAATAACACCAATCCACAAATCAGTCATGAGCATTCACTTCTTTCTTTACTAACCAAGATGTAAGGACTCCATTAATGACGATGATTAAAAACGTGCTAATAACTACAAGTGGAATCATTAAACTTCCTTTACCATAAAAGAAATCTAAATATTGGACAACACCTACTGTTACAGGGACGAAGAAAATCGGCATATCCTTCATCAGTAAGTCAATTCCGTCAGCTATCCACTCCACTCGAATTATTTTTGCTGTCAACAACGCAAAAAAGAGCAACATGCCAATAACGCTGCCCGGTATGAATAATGAAAAAGCGGACTGAATGGTTTCACCGATATAATAAAATAGAAAAAGCACACTGATCTGTAAGATAATTTTTAGATATTTCATGATAAGGCCTCCGCTCTTATCATACGCCTTACAGAAGTATGTGCGCAAGTTTAATAATTTAGCTCCTTTTGCAAACATTCCTTACAATAGATGGTGCCATTATGTTGATAATATTTTTTAACAATTGTGGACCCCAGACTATCTTGTAGTCTACTGCGAAAAAAATATTCTTCATTAAATTGCAGTTGTCGTGAGCATTTGTCACATTTAATTTTTGCTATAAACATTTGTTCATCAGCTCCTGCTAACATAGTAACATATTCACAAGGTTATCAAGTAGTGAAAAGTTGGTATACTAACTCCAAACTACTTTATCCACAATATCCCCAAATACTCGTCTATTTTAGTGCTGAATAATCATCCTTATCAAAACAAGATCCACAACCCTTATGCACATTATGCACAGGGTTGTGGATAACTTTTGTGGGTAGTTACATTGCTTCTCCACCCTCAGCAAGAGATTCCTTATGAGAGAAGTAATTTTCTTTGGTAATAACGTATAAATCATAAACAGGCTGTTCCTGTTGAGCATTAATTTTTTCATGAATGTCAGGATAGATTTCGTTACCATACATGACAAAAGGGACTTTTAATATCGCTTTTAATGAACGTATATTTGTACGTCTAATTTTGATGAAAATAGCGTCCATTTCATGATGGTAAAAGAGTTCCTCAAAGAAAGCATCTTTCGCTAATTTATTGTAGCCTTTGCCAAAGTAAGGCTTGCCGATCCATGTCGCCAAAAAGCCTGCATTATTTTCTATATCAAACAAATTAATCGTCCCGATTGGGTTATACCATTCATCAAGAATAGTCCGAGAGATCAATTCACCACGTTCTTCCGCCTCGATGGTCTGCTTCGTTAAAAAGTAAAACTCGTCACTAGAATAAGCTTTATGTCTCACATATGGAAATACTTCCGGATCTGACATTAAATCAAATAAAACGGGAGCATCTTGGACGTCTCTATTTTTAAGCATAAAAAATCCCTCCTTAAACCTTGGAGGGTGAGAAGAAGACAGGAACATGGCATAGTAGTGTTCTTCTCACCCTCGAATTTTTATCAAACTTTAAACAAAAATTCGGGGTGGGAATCGAACCCACTAGAACCAGCTTTGCTAAAACTGGTGGCGCACCATTTGCCTTCCCTTACTATAAACTGCTCTGGCAGTAATACTTACGATTTCGTACCCCTATCTTACACAATAAACAGGATAATTGTAAATAGAAAATCCTAAAAAAATAGTAAAAAATTTTGAGTAAAATGAAGAAAAATTAAGAAAATTTACATTACGTTCATATAAGTGTCATAAATGAGCTTATATCATTAATTAAGACGATTAATTGCAAATTTTGGCTAATACTTGCTCGATGGTAGTATAATGAAAATCATACCGAATGGACGAGCATTTTTAGGTTAAACCTTTTTCTTATCAAAAACCTCCAATATTGTTTGTGGAACATACGTTTGTTTGATAAAATGAAAAAAGAGGTGATAAAATTGCCTGAGATTTCCAAAATAACGACCCAAAAGAAATCGAAGCACCGTTTTAATATTTTTTTAAAGGAAAATGAGCAAGAATATTACGGTTTTAGTGTGAATGAAGATATTCTAATTGAATATTATCTTCGAAAAGGGTTATTCCTTACAGCTGAGATGATCGAACAAATTCAAGAAAAAGATGAATCCTATAAGGCATATGCCCTTTCTGTTAAGTATTTAAGTTATCGGATGCGTTCTGAGCAGGAACTGATTGACTATCTACAACGAAAAGAAGTGGATGATACTTATATTGGTGAAGTAATAAGCCGTTTAAAACAGGAAGGATTAGTGGATGATCTTGCCTTTAGTGAGGCATTAGTACGAACGAGAATACAGACATCTAGTAAGGGGCCATTATTAATTAAAAAAGAACTCACGGAAAAAGGCATAAATGCCACTATTATGGAACAGGCACTATCCCTCTATACATTTGGGAAACAATTTGAAAAAGTGGAAAAATTATTACAAAAGAAATTACAAGCTTCCAGTAAAAAGTCCCGACGGCAACAAATGGACAGTATAAAACAATCGTTAATGCATAAAGGCTTTACATTCGATGTTATTTCAGAAGTTCTCAATAATATGGAGCTAGAGCATGACCATGATGAGGAGTACAATGCGATCTTATTCCAAGGGGAGAAGCTAGTAACGAAATATCAGAAAAAAAATAGCGGTTATGAATTGAAACAAAAAGTAAAAGCAGCTTTATTTCGGAAAGGTTTTCCAGCTGATTTAATCGAACGTTTTATGGAAGAGAAGTTAAGTGAGCACTGATTAGCTAGTGCTCACTTTACCTTGAATATAGGCAATCGCCTCAAAGACGTCATCGACAACATGTGCCGCTTTTTGTTGAACAGGTTCCGGTGCGGTACGCATTGCAAAGCTGTATGCTGTCATTTCGAACATCGGGATGTCATTATACGAGTCTCCGATCACAGCTATTTCATCTGTTTTTATATGCAGGTATTCTGCCAATACTTTTAAGCCTAATGCCTTAGACACACCTTTCGGCACAATATCCACACAACGCGGATCAGATAAATAGCTTTCACTTACCTCATGAAACTCTTCATTGATCTTTTGCTGAAAACCTACAATGTCTTTTTCTTCTCCAAGTAGCATGTATTTACTAGGTAAGAATTGGTCATGATAATCATTGGCAAAATCAACACCTTCTACAAGTGGAAAATATAAAATTTCTTCTAATGCTTTAATTTCAGGGGTTTTAAAAGAAATATAAGCTTCATCAGCGGTTGTAATGCAGAAAGGATTTGGAAAAGCACTTATTGCATGATGTAAGGCACTGCTAGTTACTGCATCAAATGTTTTAGCAAAAATTTTCTGATTGTCTTTCGTGTCAACAAAAGCACCATTTTGACTGATGCGATGAGCATCATAGTTTATTTCTTTGCAGATTTTTACAATATCTCGTTCCATTCTTCCAGTTGCTACAGCAAAATCGATATTATGCTCTTTTAAACGGTGAATAGCATCAATATCTTCTTGTTTAACAATATTGTCAGCTTTTAATAATGTTCCATCTAAATCTGTCGCAAATAATTTAATCAAGTTCGATCATCCTTTTAGTTTAGATTATCTTCATTATACAGGTGAATAGCCTATATACAAAAATAATTCGATACGGGTAATGATATTTTTACATTTTCCATTTGAGTGGTAAAATAAAAGTAGAATCTAACATGGTGGTGTAACAATGGAGCGTAGATATAGTACATATACTGTTGAGGAGTTACGAGCAGAAGTAGCACAACTGAAGGAAAAATTGCAAAAAGCAGAACAATGGGGAAATGTGAGTGAATACGAGATCCTCCAGCGAAAAATGCAAATGGCAGCTGCATATCTCGTTAACCCGGCGGACTTTAAGAAGGGAGAACGTTATGAATTAGCTGGTGATCCTGGCCAGACTTTTGAGATCACGTATTTCAATGGCGTATTTGCTTGGGGACATCGCATCAATTTACTAGGGCAAAAATTTGAAAAAGAAGAAGCTGTGCCATTATCAATTTTAGGAGATAAACAATCTTAATATAAGTGAGGGAAAGATAGATGCAAGACGAGATTCAAAGGCTAGCAGAAGAACTGCATCAAAAGAATCCATCTTTAACGTTACTGGAGGCAAGAAGCTGGGTGGAACTACTTTGGGAAGATTTTGAATCCACAAGAGCTAGAGCAGGGAGGAAGTATGAGGGAATTGAAGTGACAAAGAAAATTGTGCGCCATTGGATAGAGCAATATGGTGATAAATTAGATGACTTCGCTACCAGATACCCAAAATATCAACAACTAATCAATGGTGGTAATAACACTTTACATTAAAGAAGAGGTTGAGACAAAAAGAAAGTGTTTCTTCTAGAAACCGGACAATATGCTAATAGAGCGTAGGAAATATACGTAGACTTCTGTGAGAAAGCGGAGTATATTTCCGAAGCGGTATTTGCACCATTTATGTTCGGAATGTCCTGGATAAAAAACACTTTTGTCTCAGCCTCTTCAAATAAATTGAACTGTACAGCTCCAAGGTACAGCAAATTTCCCTCGTGTTTGTATGATCGATAACATCGATTGATTTTCGCTAATTCTGCATATTAGATAATATTACCCTTTAAATTTAATTTATCCTGCAATTTTTTCTCGGAGAATATCCAGCCTGTATAAGAATTCATCATTCTTCCATTATCATCAATTTGAACAACAGCTACGAATGGATAATGCCCCTCTGAGCGATAGCGTAAATCAATAAATCGGACTTCGGTAAAATCATCATGTATATTGATTTCCCACCTGTAAATGGGTGAAAAAGATAAAAAAGCGGAAATATTCTTATCCTTCATGGCACATTTTATGATTGGATCGTCAGGCAGTGGAACTCGATAGAACTTATCGTCAATTTCAATATGACCATCCTCCACTCTACCAACAAAGTAGTACTGGTCTGTTGTTAAGGCAATACGCCAGATATTTTGCTTTATTGTTGGTGAGGTGGCAATCTTTTCGACATGCTCGAAATGTTCATGAATCATCTTTACAATTTCCCGCTTGTCGATATATCGTTTAATGTAATACAATACAATAATAAAATAAATCATTAACCAGGTGTAGCCAGGGTTAGCGCCAAGTAGCCATGCAATGATCCCGATAACATGAAGACTAAAAATGTACGGATCAAAGGTGCTGATGAACCCGTAAGCTACCCATTTTTTTGTGAAGGGTCGGTATGCTTGTGTGCCATATGCATTGAAAACATCTACAAATACATGTAAAAAGACAGCCAGAAATGTCCATAGCCATAAATGAATAAAGCTCACTTCTGGAACAAATAAGTAAATAATCGAGGAAATCAGGATTCCCCAGATAATGACAGCTGGGATGGAGTGAGTAATGCCGCGATGATGCCGGATATAGGTGGCGTTATCACGGAGCTTAAGCACGGTATCAAAGTCAGGTGCGTGTGATCCTATAATTGTCCCTGTCATAACTGCCGCAAAAAGAGTCGAATTTTGCTGGATAGTGGGATCTAATGTTGCTAGGCCACCTAAGGCAATACCCATTGTGATATGAGTACCTGTGTCCATCTATGCTGCCCCTTTCTGTTTTTTATTAAATAAAAAATGTATCGCGGAGATACCTACGGAAGTGCCAAAACCTAGCAACTTCCCTCCAAGTGTGTGCTTCGCTTTCTTTAAATAAATTGTATCACGAAGGATGAATAATTGTGAAATATACGTCTACTATTAATATACCCCAGTTTCAAGAAGATCTAATCACATGGTTCGAAAAAGAACAACGCCAGTTACCATGGAGAGAAAATCAAGATCCTTATCGAGTATGGGTGTCTGAAATCATGTTACAACAAACGAAAGTTGATACTGTTATCCCATATTTTCAAAACTTTATGGAACGTTTTCCAACATTAACAGCTTTAGCAGAGGCTGATGAACAAGAAGTATTAAAAGCATGGGAGGGATTAGGTTATTACTCGCGTGCTCGTAATTTACAAACAGCAGTTAGAGAAGTAGTCGAACGTTATGATGCCGAAGTACCGGAAGATCCAAAGCAATTAGCTGATCTTAAGGGTGTTGGACCATATACAAAAGGTGCAATATTAAGTATTGCATTCAATAAAGCTGAGCCAGCAGTCGATGGAAATGTAATGCGTGTTCTTTCCCGTGTTTTGCTAATTGAGGAGGATATTGCAAAGCCAAAAACAAGAAAAACATTTGAAACGGCAGTACGAGAATTAATTTCAGAAGAGAATCCATCTGCTTTTAATCAAGGATTAATGGAATTAGGTGCTTTAGTGTGTACGCCGGCAAAACCGAGTTGCTTATTATGTCCGGTGCAAGAACATTGTATCGCATTTCGTAAGGGGGTAGAACAGACTTTACCGATAAAAAAGAAAAAAATAAAACAATCATCTGATACTTATTTTGCGCTAGTTATCCAAGATGATACAGATAATTTTCTTTTGGAGCAAAGACCTGCTCAAGGATTACTTGCTCAATTATGGCAATTTCCGATGGTAAAAGCCGAAGAAGTTGATCAAAGACATCTGGCTACATATATTCAAGAGAAATTTCACGTTGAAGTGGTTAAGCTTAATGATCTTGAACCAGTGAAACATGTTTTTTCTCACCTAACCTGGTATTTGAATGTGAAATACGTTCGAGTAAAAGGTGAGATCTCGGTACCTGAAAATATGGAGCATTTATCGAAGAAGGATATTGAAAAACATCCATTACCAGTATCTCATCAAAATATTTATAAACAATTATAGCAAATTATGCGTATGTAAAGGAAACTTTATAAAGTAAATGAAAGCTTTGTTGAATATGCGTTTCTGTATAGGAAAGCCGTCGTATCCCCCACCAAAAAAGTAAATGTTTTTTTGGATAAAAAGAGATTATCATGGGTAAATTAATGGTCGTGGAGGTGATATTGATGGCTAAACGTAACAACAACCAAGCAAACCCAAGCAAGACAAATGCTGCTGAAGTAAAACGTCAAAATCAACAAGCTGCACAAGGTCAAGGACAATTCGGTACTGAGTTTGCTAGCGAAACTGATGCACAAGAGGTTCGTCAGCAAAACCAAAAGTCTCAACAAAACAAAAAATAATTATACAATGTTTAAAAAAAGCTTGACTCTCCCATTATTGAGAGTCAAGTTTTTTTGTATAAAGATCTGTCAGGTGACGTAGCTAAATTCTCCTTTTTTTAAAAAAATGTATGTCTCTCTTTCAAGAAATAGGTCTAAACTGATATAAAAACCTCACCACTCGCAATTCTTACCAGATTTCAATTGTATTATTTTCAATTGTAAATATTTATCGTTATAATTAATAATACTAAATAACAGAAAGGACGATACGTATGGATGGCCTTGAACCAGGGAAAACAATCCAAATCCAAAGCTATAAACATAATGGTCAGCTCCATCGTGTCTGGGATACAACAACGGTATTAAAAGGTACAAGTAATCGTGTGATTGGAGCAAATGATAAAACGTTAGTTACGGAAAGTGATGGTCGCACATGGATCACAAGAGAGCCAGCGATTTGCTTTTTTCATGCGAAATATTGGTTCAATGTAATCGGAATGTTACGAGATGATGGCATTTATTATTACTGCAACATTAGCTCGCCATTTGTATTTGAAGATGGAGCTGTAAAATATATAGATTATGACTTGGACGTAAAAGTATTTCCAGATATGACATATACGCTATTAGATGAAGATGAGTATGAGTTACATAAAACGCAGATGAACTATCCGAAGGTATTAGACAAAATACTATGGAACAATGTTGATCATTTGCTGCGCTGGGTAAGGCAGCGTAAAGGGCCATTCTCGCCAGAATTTGTTGATCAATGGTATGAGTTATATTTAACATATCGCTAATAAAAATATAATGCATCATGTAAGGGGAGGGGGAGCAATTTGGACAGTATAAAAAGATATATGCAATATGTCTTTCCATATAAGTGGAAGATATTACTGACGGTATTGATAGGGATCGTGAAATTCGGTATCCCTCTTTTAATGCCGTTAATTGTCAAATATGTAATTGATGATATTATTGGTGCCCAAGGATTAACTGCAGATGAAAAATTATCGCAATTATTTTGGTTAATGGGAATTACTGCTTTCTTATTCATTGTTGTCCGTCCACCAATTGAATATTATCGTCAGTATTTAGCACAATGGACAGGTAACAAAATTTTATATGATATTCGTGAAAAATTATTTGATCATATTCAGCGATTAAGCTTACAGTTTTATTCACGTACAAAAACAGGTGAAATTATTTCCAGGGTAATTCATGATGTGGAGCAGACGAAGAATTTTGTCATGACAGGATTAATGAATATTTGGCTCGATATGATTACCATTATTATTGCGATCGGGATTATGTTATTCATGGATGTATGGTTGACAATTGTAGCCATCGCGTTATTCCCACTTTATGCGATATCCGTGAAGATTTTTTATGGTAAATTACGAAGCTTGACGAGAAAGAGGTCTCAAGCACTAGCGCAAGTACAAGGTCACCTGCATGAACGCGTACAAGGTATTCCTGTAACACGGAGTTTTGCATTGGAAGATTATGAAGAAAAAGAATTCGATAAACAAAATAAGAATTTCTTAGAACGTGCAATAGACCATACTGCTTGGAACGCGAAGACTTTTGCAGTGATGAATACGATCACTGATCTCGCTCCATTGTTAGTTATTGGATTTGCCGGATATTTTGCGATCACTTCTGATTTAACAGTAGGGACAATAGCGGCATTTGTCGGCTATATGGATCGCGTCTATAGTCCACTAAGAAGATTAATTAGTTCCTCAACGGTTCTTGTGCAGTCAATCGCATCGATGGATCGTGTTTTTGAATTTATTGATGAAAAATATGATATAAAAGACAAGCCAGATGCTAAACCGTTGAAAAGTGTGGCTGGAGAAGTGACATTCGATCATGTTTCGTTCCGTTATGAAAAAGAGGAAGAAAAGGTGTTGAATGATATTTCACTTCACGTCAAGCAAGGAGAAACGATTGCTTTAGTTGGGATGAGTGGAGGCGGAAAGTCCACTATTATTAGTCTCATTCCCAGGTTTTATGATGTAACGAGTGGTCGAATACTTATTGATGGTCATGATATCCGTGATGTCCAGGCTCGATCACTTAGAGATAAAATCGGGATGGTATTACAGGATAATATCTTGTTCAGCGAATCGATTGCAATGAATATTCGTATGGGGAAACCTGAAGCAACTGATGAAGAAGTTGTAGCAGCTGCTAAAGCAGCCAACGCACACCAGTTTATCACTGATTTATCCAATGGTTATGATACTCTTGTTGGAGAACGCGGAGTCAAACTTTCAGGTGGTCAGAAACAGCGAATTGCTATTGCCAGAGTTTTTCTAAAAAATCCACCACTATTAATTTTAGATGAAGCAACATCTGCACTTGATCTCGAAAGTGAACATTTAATTCAGGAAGCTTTAGAGAAATTAGCATCTGATCGGACTACTTTTATCGTTGCACACCGTTTATCAACGATCACGCATGCGGATAGGATCGTGTTAATCGAAAATGGTGAAATAGTAGAAGAAGGTACACATCAGCAATTAATGCAAAAGCAAGGTCACTACTATAATTTATATCAAGTGCAAGAATTAGATAATGAATAATAAATGCCCCGTAAGTAATAACTTACGGGGCATTTACATTAGAAGAAGGTAGAATATTTTTTCTTTTCTTCGTATAGGTAAAGGAAAGATTAGTGTGAAATTTCCGAGAACTATTTAGCAATTTTTGTAAATGCAACAATTCACGGTGGTATTCCATGAGCCTCGAAGCTAGAGGAAGTAAAGACATTCTCTCACTTTCCCCATGTTTATAAATATTTATCACTGTTTGCGCAACTCGGGGAATATCAGGATCTGTGATTTCCTCGATTGGTTTGGTGGGATTTTTTTTGATTTTGCCCATAGCACTTAACATTAAGCGTTCATGTGCATAAATGATTTTATCAAGTTCACTTACTAAGACCCTTTGGAATTCTTTAGGAATCTCCTCGACTTTATCATCATAATGATGGAAGGATTCCAATGTATCTAGTGACCTTCTTGACGTATTAATCATTTGTCTGAAGATAACAAGCTTGCGTAATTTAGGCATTCGAGTTTTTCTGCTATAAATTCTTTCCTCACTAAATAAGAGATAGGTGGTGTCAATTTGACGAAGTTCTCGCTGCAAACGGTCAATCTCTACCCGTAAAGCTGGATTATCTGACAGGTGCCTAGTTGAAATTCTGATCCATTGCAGGATATCAGTGGTCATCTGATTAATCGACTTGAATAAGCGAATATCATATCTCGGTGGTAAGAATATCGTATTAACGAAAAATGCAGATAAGATACCTATCGATAAAGCGAGAAATCGAACTCCGCCAAAATGCAATATCGTCAATTCCGTTGTTTCCATTACGGCAAGAAGAGCAAAAATTGCTAAGGAGATTGTATTTTCGCTCATTTTAAAATACATGCAAATAGCAATAACAATAATTACTGAAAAGCCAATCACAACAGGCTCATTTTCTAAGGCAAAAATCACCGCGACCCCAATTCCGACACCGATAAAGTTTGCATAAAATTGCTCCATCGTTGTTTGGAAGGAGCGATAAATATTTGGCTGGATAGCAAGTGCTGCGGCAAATCCGCCATATGTTGCGGCTTCAATTTCAAACAATCGACAAATGTAAATTGCGATGGTCATTGCCAAAGCTGTCTTCATAACTCTTGCCCCGAGTTTCATAATACAATCACCTTCTGTTTTGGATTCATTTCATCAGGAAAACTACCGGAAAAATCCAAGTATGAAATACCATTCACTGTGAAAAATAGATATAGTACTATATAACCGTTGGATGGAAGGGAAAAACGTGAAAGATAAAAAATTAGATCTCATTGCACTAGCATCAATACCTTTAGTCATGACATTGGGGAATTCCATGTTAATCCCAATTCTTCCGATTATCGAAAAGGAAATTAATATTACCTCGTTTCAATCCAGCCTTATAATAACTGTATATTCAATTGTAGCTATCCTTTTGATCCCTTTTGCAGGCTACTTGTCCGATAAGATCGGTCGAAAAAAAGTGATCATCCCTAGCCTTATCATCACTGGGATAGGTGGGCTTATCTCTGCTTTTGCAGCATGGAAAATGCAGGATCCGTTTATCATGATATTAATTGGTCGTTTTTTACAGGGGATAGGTGCTTCCGGGGCCTTTCCGGTAGTGCTTCCGACTGTCGGTGATATGTTTAAGGACGAAGAAGAAGTCAGTGCCGGACTGGGTATCATTGAGACATCGAATACCTTTGGTAAAGTATTAAGTCCTATCATTGGGGCAGCGCTTGCCATTTTTATTTGGTTTTTACCGTTTTTGTTTATCCCGATCTTTTCGGCAATTTCCATTCTCTTGGTGGTGTTTCTTGTTAAGCCTCCAAAAGATGATAATGAAAAGCAAAAACAAACATTTAAAGAGTTTATCCAATTGATAAAGAAGGTTTTTCATGACAATGGAAAATGGTTGGTCAGTACTTTTGTTATTGGTTGTATTAATATGTTTGTTTTATTCGGCTTCTTATTTCATTTTTCTACTTTATTAGAAAAAGATTACCAGATGGAAGGGATTATGAAAGGGTTAGTTCTTGCTATACCATTATTATTCTTATGTGTTGCATCATATGTGGCAGGTAAGAAAATAGGTAAAAATAAAGTGGTCATGAAATGGGTTATCCTGATTGGAAACCTTATCGGAGGTGTCCCACTTCTTTTTATCAAGCCAGATGTAACGATGGTCTATATCTCTATTATGCTGTCGATTGCCGGTATTGGTATCGGTATTTCATTGCCGGCACTTGATGCGTTAATAACTGAAGGGATAGAGAAGGATGTCAGAGGAACAGTCACCTCTCTTTATAGTAGTATGCGTTTTTTTGGAGTTGCTGCAGGGCCTCCGATCATCGCTATTTTTATTGAAAGAAATCCAGACTGGATGTATTACTTCTTAGCGGCATTGAGTGCACTAGCGATTGTGATTACCTTTCTTGCTATTAAACCTAGTCCTGAGGAAAGTGGCTAAATGCTTAATAACATAGAGAAAACCCGTTTCATTGGATTGAAACGGGTTTGTTCAGCTTTTTTATTGTTTAGTAGGAATGTCTGTGTGTAACGGCGGGGTGACTAACCAACCTTTTTCTTTATTGAGACGAAGCATTTTTGCTCCAGCTTGAGCATGATTCATATGGAACTGTCCAAATAGCATAGCAATATCTTCTCTCGTACTTTGTGCCATAATCGTACTGCAAGCAACTAAGGCTTTGGCAATATTAGCTGAGATCATAGTACTAATTTCCGGGTCATTAAATCTTGCTCCGACTGGAATATTTTCTAAAGTCGCATAGGAACGTTCAGGTGGTGAAGGAGGAAGGGCAATACCATTTACTTTTAGTATTTCCTCGATACGTTCACTTTCCTGTTTGATTTGAGAAATACCATCTTCTAGCTGTTTTATTAAGTCTTGATCACCGCAATGATTCAAAAATGTCTGGTAAGTGACGTAATTACCTTTGGCTGCTAATAAGTAGGACCAAATACTTGAAATTTCGCCATAATGTAAAGGTTGTTTTTTCGGATCTCCTGAAAGGATTCCCATTATGTTCACTCCTTTTCAAAAGGACTTACGAATGTAAGCCTCGGTTTTATTATTGAGTTAGTTGCTGCTGGCATTGCTGACATAGCTGCTGAATCTGTTGTAGCTGTTGGGCAGCATTACGTTCTACCTGTGCCATATTCTGTTGGGCACCCATATTCGCTCCAGCTTGCCCTTGTAATTGCTGCGCATTTTGCTGTTCCTGCTGTTCTAGTTGTTGAGCAATTTGTGTAATTTGCTGAAGTGCCTGCTGAATCTGTTGTTGATTAGCCATATTAGATCATCCTTTCTACATATAGTACATAGCTATTGTGTGTATTATCGTTGGAATCTATACGGTGGGAATAAAACTATTTTGCAGAGAAAAACTATAGTAGGAGGTGTGAAGGATGATTAGTTTAATTGTCAAAATAGTAACGGTACCAGTTGTTTTGCTGCTTGCGATGTTTATAACAGATAATGTGCAATATGGAGCAATGTGGCAGCCGTTTTTAATCATATTACTTTTAATAGCTAGTGGGTTAGCACTGGAATATGCGTTATTGAACAGTAGAATGTTATGGACAAGTGTTGCTATTGATTTAGTTACAGCGTTTTTAATTATCTATTTTATTTCCAATCTGTTTGCAGGTGGCTATGTTTCATTCGGTGCAGCGTTAACGCTATCAATCATTTTAGGTATTTGTGAATACTTGTTGCACCGCTTCTTGCTCAGATCCGGAAACGTCGATAATGTACCTGCATGATAGTCGATAATGATAAAATAAAAAAGAAGAAAAGAAATTTATCAATACAAAAAACCAAACGATTATTCAAATAGAGCTTGAAATCGTTTGGTTTTTCCTATTTATGAGGAACATACTACGTACTAACTTATTTTGATTCGTAGTAATTTTGAGAGGCTATAACCATCGCTCCGGCTGTCCACTTTCCTTTCCACGGGTTTTTCTCCTCAGCTAACTTTGGTAAGTAAAGAACACTTACCAAAGTGGATCTTCGGATAAAAACATCCCGTAGGAGTGAAAGCAGACCTCTCCGCTAGTAAAGATGTACCAAAACTATTATTGCAGCTAGGATGGTGCATCTAGCTGAAGAGCATGCCCCTCAGTATAGGAACACTGTGAAAGCTTGCTTGAACAGATGTTGACTTATGCCCTATGGATGAAAGCGAAACGGTCAGCCGGAGCGAATGCTTGGCACTCAATATCATAAAACTATGTTAGTGAACAGTAGCCCTATATTGCGCAACAATACTTATTTTATAGGTTGATGTTAAGAAAATAGGTTTTGTCCTAATCTCTTTGTCCCGTTACTGGGCCATTTCGGCAAAAGCCTGATTGATGCAGGTAATCGTATGTTGAATATCTTCTTCCGTATGTGCTGTTGTTAAGAACCAAGCTTCATATTTAGAAGGAGCAAGATTGATCCCTTGTTTTAGCATCAGTTTGAAGAACTGTCCAAATTTCTCACCATCGGAAGCCTCAGCTTGCGCATAGTTCGTTATTTTTTCTGCTCCGAAATACAAGGTTAAGGCACCTTTTAAACGATTGACCGTAATATCAATGCCGTGCTTCTCAGCAGCAGCTAGCATTCCATTCTCCAGCTTCTGTCCTAATTGGTCGAGTCTCTCGTAGACGCCTTCCTCTTCCAACACCTCTAAACAAGCAATCCCTGCTGACATCGATGCTGGGTTGCCGGCCATTGTTCCTGCTTGATAGGCTGGTCCTAGTGGCGCGACTTGCTCCATAATTTCTGCTTTACCACCGTAAGCACCAATTGGGAGACCGCCGCCAATAATTTTACCCATTGCAGTCATATCTGGTTCTACACCAACTATTTTTTGTGCGGAGCCGTAAGTAAAACGGAACGCTGTAATCACTTCATCGTAAATGACTAATGCACCAGCATCGTGTGCGAGGTCATTGACCTGCTGTAAAAAACCTTCTGCAGGCTCGACAATGCCAAAGTTTCCGACAATTGGTTCGACCAGCACAGCAGCAACTTGATCACCCCAGTGCTGAAGTGCTTCTTTAAATGCTTCAATGTCGTTAAAAGGTACCGTAATAACTTCCTGAGCAGTTGCTTTTGTGACACCAGCAGAGTCAGGGTTTCCTAAAGTGGAAGGACCAGATCCTGCTTGAACAAGCACCGCGTCAAAATGTCCATGATAACAGCCAGCAAATTTGATTACTTTTTCACGGCCAGTATAGGCGCGAGCAACACGAACGGTTGTCATCACCGCTTCTGTCCCAGAATTAACGAAACGAACTTTGTCTAACGATGGAATCGCTGCTTTTAATTTTTGCGCAAACGTGTTTTCAAGCTTTGTTGGTGTGCCGTATAACACCCCATTCTCGGCAGCATGCTTGATCGCTTTGGTGATATGTGGATGAGCATGACCGGTAATAATCGGACCATACGCTCCTAAATAATCGATATATTTATTGCCATCAACATCCCAGAAATAGGCGCCTTCCCCTTTTTCCATATAAACTGGGGAACCACCGCCAACTCCTTTATAGGCACGGGATGGAGAATTAACCCCTCCGACAATATGTTGTTGAGCTTCTTTATGTAAAGCCTCTGATTGAGTAAATTGCATGCAAAAAACCTCCATGATTAAAATACAGCTATTATTACGGCGTTAACCGTCTGTAAGCCCCACTTCAAGTAAGTCTGCTCTATGAAGCTAATGGGGCTCAGGTGAGCTAACCACCTGATAAGTTTCACTTTGTCATTATAGCACTTTTAACCACAGAGAGAAAAATAGCTTACATCACTTGTTTTATTTTATGGATATACAGTCCGCGAATGAAGAAGAAGTAAACCGCATATATCAGTAAATAGCCACTAATCAGTGTGACACTTGGCAGTAAAACAGATGATTTCAACATATTTTGTAGTGCCTTAAAAGCAAATCCAGCATGAATGGTCGCTATGATAAAAGGGATGAAAAACAAATAGCCGACTTGTTTGGTCGCAATTTTTTTCATTTCGCTAATAGTAAGGCCAATTCTGTACAATGCTTGATATTGTCTTATATCCTTGTCTAGATCTTGATATATTTTGAAATAGAGAATCGATCCAGCTGCAAGGAAGAAGAGAACACTAATAAACATTCCGAAAAATAACGCGTAGGATAAGGTGTTCCTAAGCATTAAGTACGAACTTGCTTTATCTGAACCCGTTGTAATATCAGAATTGACCTTTTCTATATTTTCATTAATATATGCTGCATTGGCCACCCAATCATCAATGATTAGGCCAACATAGCGATAATGCTCATTAGGTTCTGCAACAGAGGCAAATTGATCATATACTTGGTCACTAACAACAACGGTGTAACTTGTATGGATGTTAGAATTGACAATCGATAAAGCATTTTCTGCTTGCACTGTTTTTTGATAATTTTCGGATTGTAACGTTAATTCTCCCTCTAGTGGATTCGCAAAGCTCATTTCATAAAAGAAAGCCAACACAATTGCCTCGTCATCTGTCAAATTCCCTGTTCCTTCTACCTCGTTAAATGCTAATAAAGTTTGATAATCTGAATAGGAAAGCAGGTTAACCCATCTTTCGCTGTCATCGCTAGTTATTAGTGCTTGGGTAAGATTAACGGATAATGACTGATAAGTGATATTTTTCTTTTCAAGTGCTGTTGTAAATTGTTTGACTTCCTCATCCATCTTCTCGATATTTTCTATCCCTTTACTGATGAAAGAGGTATCCTGTGGTATATTAGCAGTTGCTTCTGATTCAGCACTTTCGAACACACCGTACATGACTCCTGAAGCGGTGAATGCTACAGCACTAAGGATAGTAACGAAAAACAATAACCTAGCATGGTCTTTTAATTTATATCCTAAGTCCGAAACAGTTAGCAGATTCGTTTTATTAAAATAAAGCTGTTTATTTTTCTTCAAAAGCTGAATAAACAACACCGAAAATTGTGTAAATAACAGATAAGTACCAGGGATAATCAAGGCTAAAATAGGCATCATTCGGTATCCGATCGACACCATATCCGATGTCCATGCTAAATAATAAGCAGCAATGATTAGTCCGAAACCAATAATAGCAAGTATCCAAGAAAATCCAGGTGTTCTCTTTGGTGCTTTTGCACCTTGAAATAGATGAACGATCGAATGAACCCGTAATGTCCATACAACCATTAATGAATTCAATTCAAACATAATGAAATAGCAGACAAATGTTAAGACGAGTGCTTTCCAGGAAATTTGAAAACCTAATGAATTCTCAAGGTCAAGCAGATTAGAAAAGCCCATAATAAATAGATTGGCAAAAAGCATTCCAACGAATATCCCTGTAATAATGGAAGCTAACCCAATAATCGTATTTTCTAAAATTAACAGACGGTTTAGCTGCCGTTTGCTAATACCAAGTGTCATTAGAATACCGTATTCCTTCTTACGGGATTTAATAAAAGCACCTGTAGAATACAGCACAAACAAAAAAGAAAAACCAAAAATGATGACTTCAGCAGCGGTAATACCAACTTCGACAGTATGTTGAAAATCATAATTTTCAATTTCTGGGTGAAACATAATTACAGCATATATAAAGAATACAGCTACTGAAAACATACAGCTAAAGAAATAACTGAGATACTGTCGGCTGTTACGTTTAACATTATTAAACGCGAACTGTCTGAAAGTCATCAGTATCTCCCCCTAGCATCGACTGCACATTTAAGATCTCCTGGAAAAAAGATTGACGGTTATCCCCTTTGTTAAGCTCATTGAATGTTTTTCCATCCTTTATAAACAATATTCGCTCACAGAAGCTGGCAGCAAACGGATCATGTGTCACCATTAGCGTAGTGGCTTCCTTCTCCTTGTTTAACTGAGAGAGAGCTTCCATCACTTGTTTTGAAGCTTTGGAATCCAAGTTTCCCGTTGGTTCATCAGCAAAAATAATCGCTGGTTCATGAATAATGGCTCGGGCAATAGCGGCGCGTTGCATCTGACCGCCGGAAACTTCAAAGTTGCGATGCCGCAAGATAGTATCAATCCCTAGTTGTTTAGCAATGAGTGCTAATTTATTTTCCATATCCTTTACTTTCCATCCGTCTAATGTGAGTGGTAGCATGATATTTTCTGCGATGGTTAATGTATCTAATAAATTAAAATCCTGAAAAATAAAGCCCATTTCTCGTCTTCTGAATTTGGCAAGTTTTCCTTTTGACAGACGAGTAATTTCTTCGCCGTTGATCGAAAGTGTACCAGCAGATAAGCGATCGATTGTTGACAGGACATTGAGCAGTGTTGTTTTGCCACTTCCTGATGGACCCATTACACCGACGAATTCGCCTTTTTCAATCGTAAGTGAAATGTTATCAATTGCTTTGTGCTCAATGCCTCGTCGGCTGCCATATACTTTTGAAATATTTGTTGCCTTTAATATACTCAACGTTATCATCCTCTCGTTAACGAAAAAAATGCTGAATCAGTTTTGTGAAATATTAGTGGAAACACTTTTTATTATAAACAGAATATAGCGTACAACCTATTGATTATCCTTTCAAAATAAAAAAGAAACCTTACATTTTTGTAAGATTTCAGTTAGGAACGATCAAAACGGAGGGTTATTGTTGTTCCCTTTGTGACTGCAGAACTCACTGCAAGTTGATGTTCTAACGAATCGCAAATCTGTTTAGCAAGAAATAACCCCATCCCAGTTGACTCGCGGTAGTGTCTGCCATTATCACCAGTGAAAAAAGGGTCAAAAATTCGCTTAATGTCTTGTTTTGGTATACCAATTCCATGGTCGATAATCTTTAATTCAACGGCACCTTCCCAAACAGCTCCTTGATAATGAATAGTGCTATTTGTGTTGCTGGCATATTTGATGGCATTGCTGGTGATTTGTTCCAGTACAAATCCAAGCCATTTTTGATCAGAATAAATATGTAACGACTCATCGATTTCCACTTTCGGATAAACCCGGTTACGAATAAAGCTCGATTTATACTCTTGGATAATGGTGTGCACCAAATCTTTTAGGACAATTTTTTCAACATGGAAATCACGTTCAAACTGTTGCAAGCGGGACTGATATAACGCAAGCTGCAAGCCGTGCTTGATCCGATCTAATTCCTCATCCATATTTTGCTTTAATGGAGCAGGGAGGTTTTGTTCTTCCTTTTCTAAGGTTAAGCGCATCACAGATAAGGGCGTTTTCATCTGATGAATCCACTGCTGCATAAAAATAGTTTCTTGTTTTTTTTCGGCGTGAAGCTGTTCTACCTGCTGCTTATAGCTTTGATATTGCTTTTCGTAGTGTTCCTTCAATTGGGTAGTGAGGTGATCTGGTGTATCCGGTAGCCAAGCAGATTCTGTCACATTATCGACCGTATACCGATAGATATCACGATATTTGGTGTAACGAAAGATGTGGTACACAATTAGAAAAAACGTGACGATCAGGAACATGTAGAAAAAATCATTTTTTCCAAGGCTTGCACCACCAAGCGAACTCGCTAGCTGGGCGACTATCATTACTAAAATTATTTGCGAATAAAAAAAGATAATCGAACCTATTTGATCTTTTAGGTAACTTTTCATGATGAATGCTCCCAAACTTTTTCTAATTTATATCCTGCACCACGAATCGTCTTCAATGCATCCTCTATCCCAATGTCAGCAAGTTTTTTTCTTAATCTTGTAATATTAACACTTAATGTATTATCATCCACGAAATCTTGATCATCCCATAGTCGTTCTAAGAGAAATTCCCGTGAAACAATTTTTTCTACTTGCGTCAGTAATGCTTGAGCTAATAAACATTCCTTTTTTGTTAACAGACACTGTTCCTCTTGAAACGATAAGATAAATGTTGAGGTATCAAGCTGCAGGCCGTTTACTTCAATCAAGCTTGTATTTTTCTCCGAACGGTATTCACCGTATACACGGCGCATCAGACTTTTGATTTTCGCCAGAACAACCTCTAATTGAAAGGGCTTGGTGATGTAGTCATCTGCACCATTCTCAATTGCCATGACCTGATCCATGCCACTATCACGAGCCGAGATAAAAATAATCGGACAATTACTGACTGCTCGAATTTTCCTACACCAGTAAAAACCATCAAATCTTGGCAAATTAATATCTAATAAAACAAGGTCAGGCTGATAGTCTTGAAATTCTTCCTGGATCAGATCAAAGTCGTTAACAGAAGCAATTTCATAATCATATTTTTGTAAGAAATCTGCCAATATATCGCGAATTTTTGGATCATCTTCGACAATATAAATACGTCTCATTCGTCATCACTCCTACTTCTACATCGTATACTAAATATAGGAAAACATAAAGTGAGATTGTAGAGCGGGGAGTTCTATTAATGATTAGCCAATCTCATCAAGGAATGAGAGCTGTGATAAATAGCTAGGGAGGGGAGCTATGGTTGCCGTTATTTCGGTTCTATTAATTGTCTTTCTATTAATAGGAAGTTTATACGCTTTTATTTTTGGAAAAGCACATCAACGCAGTTATTTTTCTTATGAAATCTTTTATACGTTACTTGTTGTCTATTTCACCGTCCTCACCTCATTTGCCAGCTTATATTTTGTATTATCCTTTAAGGGAGTATTATTATTGGACGATGGTAAGCTAGAAGATTTGCCACCACTTGAAACATTAGCACATTCGTTTTACTTCAGTGGGGTCACCTTAATGACCGTCGGCTATGGTGACATCACTCCTGTAGGGTGGGGGAGGCTTTTGGCACTTATTGAATCATTAATCGGCTATATTTTGCCCACAGCATTCTTTCTGAAAATATGGCAGGGTAAAGGAGAACGGAATGTATATTAGTTGAGAGTTATGCCAAATTCATATACGCTTGAGATACAATGATTGATGGAGGTATGATAATCATGACAGTTGAAGTAGGACAACCAGTACAAGATTTCGAATTAACGAATAATAAAGGAGAAAAAGTAAAACTCTCCGACTATAAAGGAAAAAATGTCGTGCTTTATTTCTATCCAAAAGATGATACACCAGGCTGTACAACAGAGGCTTGTGATTTTCGGGATAATTATGAAAGCTTTCAGGACTTAGATGCAGTTATTCTTGGTGTAAGCCCGGACTCGGAAGAAAGCCATAAAAAGTTTATTGAAAAACATGAATTACCTTTTGAATTACTAGTAGACGAAGAAAAGGAAGTAGCGGAGCAATTCGGTGTATGGCAATTAAAGAATAAATTTGGTAAAGAATATATGGGGATTGTCCGTTCTACCTTTATTATCGATAAAGAAGGTGTCTTACAAAAGGAATTCCGTAATGTACAAGTAAAAGGTCATGTCGAAAAGGCGTTAAACTACATTCGGGAAGAATTGTAAGAGAAAAAAGTGTAAGCACGCGAAAAGTGCTTACGCTTTTTTTCAATTTATAATGAAGGGTGAAGATTATGCGAATTTATACAAGATCAGGTGACAAAGGGGAAACATCCCTTATTTACGGGAAAAGAGTACCGAAAAATGATGCGAGAGTGGAGGCATATGGTACATGTGATGAAGTAAATGCCGTAATCGGACAAGCGATCAGCTTTTTGGAGCAGGAAGCTTTTCGAGAGAAAGCTGTATTAATAGAAGAGCTTTATCATATTCAAACGGTTCTTTTTCATGTGGGGTCAGAATTGGCTACTCCTGAAGGAAAAGAAGTAGCATGGAAACTAGAACAGCGCCATGTTGATTCCTTAGAGCAACAGATCGATAAATGGCAGAAAGATTTACCAGAAATACGTAATTTTATTTTGCCATCCGGTCATCTTGCAGCAAGTGCACTCCATCATGCCAGAACGGTAGCAAGGAGAGCGGAACGAATGGCTGTTGGACTGCAGGATCAATTACAGGATTCACTGACGATCAAATATTTGAATCGTTTATCGGATTATTTGTTTGTTGCTGCCCGTACAGTGAATCACCAGTTAAACGTGGAAGAGAAGTATTTACAAGCCGATATTTAATGGACGACTATCATAAAATTAGCAGTTACTCGTATACTTATATTGACAGACCATGGAGATAGGGAGTACACTAATTATAAGAATTATAAAGTAATAATTGTGTTAATACTGGTACTGCTGTAAAATAGTACTAATATACACTGGAATATTACAATTTGTAGGAGAAAGTGAGGTGCATGGCGGTGTCAGAACATATGCTACAAGAAGCGGTAGATAAATTAAAATCTTCAGGCGTTCGAATTACACCACAGCGTCATGCGGTGTTGGAATATTTATTAAAAGCGGAGATCCATCCTACTGCTGATGAAATTTATAAAGCATTGGAAGGAAGATTCCCTAATATGAGTGTTGCAACTGTTTATAACAATTTACGTGTATTTCGTGAAATCGGCCTTGTTCGTGAATTGACTTATGGAGATTCATCCAGCCGTTTTGACTGCAATACATCTAAGCATTACCATATTATATGTGAAAACTGCGGGAAAATCGTTGACTTTCACTATCCAAGCCTTGATGAAGTAGAGTCATTAGCAGAACAGATCACAGGGTTTGATGTAAGCCATCACCGAATGGAAGTATATGGTGTTTGTCAGGAATGTAAAAAAGAGAAAAATCAAATATTCTAAATACACGGGCACTTTTGCGCGTGTTTTTTTGTATGGATGAGAAACAAAAAAACGTCGCTGTTCACTCAGCGGCGTTTTTTCTTTGAATTATAGCTTTCATCAAACTCTTTTCCTTCTAAGTCCCTGTCTAATGTAAGAGGCTGCTTGCAATGCATGCAGGCATCAACTCGGCCAAGCATTTTGGTAGGCTTCTCACAGGTTGGGCAAATAATAGGTACAGCTCTAGTAGAGAGCATACCGATCCAGAAATAGACTACTGAACTGAAGATAATCGCGATAGTTCCTAAAATCATAAAGATCAGCATTAACCATCCAATATCTTTAAAGAGCAAGCCAACATACATAATAATGAAGCCGATAAAAACTAAAGATAATGCGAAGGTTCTGATTTTATTTATTTTACTTTTATATGTAATATCCGCCATAGAACTTCCCCCAAAAACATAGTGTATATCTATTGTAGTATAGCATAATGAAATGGAAAATGCTTGTGCCTGAAATATTCTTATATGATAATAATTGTTTACTGGTTCAACTTTTTGGGTAAACGTAAAAAATCAAAAAAATTATAATGGTAGAAAGGGATTTGCTGATTTTTATCGAATTATTAATTATGAATGGATAGAGGGGGAAATCAAGTGGAGGATATCTTACGTCCTATTTATCAAGAGAGAGCTAGTAACCGAAATACAATGGGTATACTGATTATGGAGAAAAAGAAAAAAATCAGCCCTGAGACTGATAATTTTGATTCTATCTTATTAGTAGTTGTGAAAGAGTTAGAAGAGAAATGGATCGTCAAACATTACGAGTTTGGAGAGAAATCGGCAGCATTACATGTTATTGATCGAGATTTATTAGAAGAATGGATGGAAAAAAGTATCTATAGGCGAGCGGTCGAATGGATTATCAATGGGCGAATTATCTATGATCGTAATGAGTATCTAGCAAATTTAAAAGAGACGTTAAGAATATTTCCTGTCGAGAGTAGGAAACTACGTTTAGCAATCGAATTTTCCAAGCTGACTAGAAGCTATACCGAATCACGTGATCTTTTTGAGTCGGGAAATTATTTAGATGCCTACAGCAGATTGTTACGTTCGTTACACTACTTAGGAAGAATTACTATTTTAGATAAAGGTTATCATCCAGAAGTGCTAGTATGGAATCAAATAAAACGAATTGATCCAGAAGTTTATAAGTTATATGAAGAATTAGTGAGAAGTACAGAAGAAATGGATAAGAGAGTGGAATTAATGCTCTTAGCAATTGACTTTGCGATCAACCAACGCACAGAAGTATGTGCAGCACATTTATTAGAAATAATGGGTAAACGTGATGCACCTTGGGGCTTCGGTGAGTTAAAGACACATCCCGAGGTAGCTCCCTATATGTACGATTTAGTAAGTGTAGTCGATTATTTAGTTTCTAAAGATATTATAGAAGTAGTATTAGAAGAAACGAAAAGTACAACGATTCGCCACCGCAAATATCAAGTTGTGAAAAAGTAGGAGCTCAAATGTTCCTGCTTTTTTCAATATAAGGAAGGAATAATTTTAATAATTAAGTTTTCACCTATTTGACTTATGAACATATACTATTGATGTTGGTGCCAGAAAAGAGCTTTTATCACAGATGCTAATAAAGAATAAAAAAAGTATGAAAAAGTTGTTGACACTTAAAACAAAAGCGTGTTATATTATTAATCGCCGCTTAAAACGGCAGCAACAAAAATGTCATCAACTTTAACAAGTAAAAAGAATACACGAAAAAAAGTTGTTGACAATTACGAAGTTAAATGCTATAATATAAAAGCTGTCGCAAAAAAATGACAGTAATAATTGATCTTTGAAAACTGAACAAAACAACCAGTATGATTTTAAACATGAAACAAGCTAGCTTATAGAAGCGAGTGCAAGTCAACTTTAATTGAGAGTTTGATCTTGGCTCAGGACGAACGCTGGCGGCGTGCCTAATACATGCAAGTCGAGCGCGGGAAGCTAACAGATCTCTTCGGAGTGACGTTAGTGGAACGAGCG